>JAEZBA010000253.1 GCA_023430245.1 Pseudomonadota bacterium | reverse complement strand
GTATCAGGGCGGTCCGAATTTGGTACGCGGTTTCCGGCAGAACGGCTTCGGTCCGCGCGACCTGACGCCGTGGACGACCCAGGATGCGATTGGCGGTGCGAATTTCTGGGCTGCGAGCGCCGAACTCTTCATCCCGCTCCATTTCATCCCGAAGGATATCGGCATCCGGGCTTCAATCTTCGCCGATGCGGGCAATGTCTGGGATTACAAGGGACCGACCAGCGCTTCGGGCGAAGTCATGACGTTTGCGGATTCGAAGCTTATCCGTGCATCCGTCGGCGCCGGCCTGATCTGGGATTCACCGTTCGGACCGTTGCGGTTCGATTATTCGATCCCGCTCAACAAGGAAAGCTACGATATCGTGCAGGAATTCCGCTTCGGCGGCGGAACGAAGTTCTGATCGACAAGGGTCCGGTTCTCCGCCAGAAGCCGCCAGAGTGATGTTGCGAGCCGGCGGATGACTGAACCGATTTTCATCGAACGAGCAGAGACTTTGACAGTGGGGGACATCGCAGCCCTCACTGGGGCAACGCTTTCCGATCCTGCACAGGCGGATAAGGTGATCGTCAATGTCGCCCCGCTCGATCGTGCCGGTCCTCGCGATCTGACCTTCTTTGAAAATCTCAGCTACGCCGAGGGTCTGAGAACGACCCGGGCTGGCGTATGCCTCATCGCCGAGCGCTTCGCGCATGATGCGCCAGCCGGGCTGCCGCTGTTGCTGACGCGCGAGCCTTACCGTGGCTTTGTGGCAGTCACCCGGAAGCTTTTTCCCGGCGCTCTGCGCCCGTCTTCGCTGTTCGAAGCCGATGGCATTACGCCGGGCGCCTCGGTTCACCCGAAGGCCAGGCTTGAGGACGGCGTGACCGTCGAGCCCGGAGCCGTGATCGGACCAAAGGCGGAGATCGGCGCGGGCACGCTGGTCGGCGCCGGGGCGGTGATCGGGGCCGGCGTGCGTATCGGGCGCGACTGCAATATCGGCGCACATTGCTCGATCACGCACGCATTAATCGGGGACCGGGTCATCCTCCATCCCGGTTGCCGGATCGGTCAGGATGGTTTCGGTTATGTCATGAGTCCACGCGGACATCTGAAGGTCCCCCAGGTCGGGCGCGTCATCATCCAGGATGACGTGGAGATCGGAGCGGGAACGGCGATCGATCGTGGGGCGATCCGGGACACCGTTATCGGAGAGGGAACGAAAATCGACAATCTGGTTCAGATTGGCCACAATGTGAGCATTGGACGACACTGCGTAATCGTCGCCCATTGTGCCATTGCGGGCAGCGTGACGCTGGAGGATTTTGTCGCTCTCGGAGGGCGCGTGACCATCAACAATCACGTCAGCATCGGTGAGGGAGCGCAGGTCGCGGGGATGAGCGGGGTGAACTCGGATATTCCACCCGGCGGTCGATGGGCGGGTCTGCCCGCCAAACCGGCCAAACTCTGGATGCGGGAGGTCGCCTGGCTCGAGCGCGCCGCCAGGAAACACAGCGCCGAAAAACGCAAAGCCGGAACCGAAGATTGAACGTTATGGACGACACGCCAATCAAACTTGAGTCGGCAGATATCGCGCGCATTCTGAAGGCGCTGCCGCATCGTTACCCGTTCCTGATGATCGATCGCGTGATCGACATGCGGTCCGACGAGTCGGCCATCGGCATCAAGAACGTGACCGCCAATGAGCCGCAATTCATGGGTCATTTTCCCGACAACCCGGTCTTTCCCGGTGTGCTGATGATCGAGGGGATGGCCCAGACCGCCGGCGTGCTGTGCATCTGCTCCGGCAAGGCCGGAAGCTCGACCAAGAGCGTGTTTTTTCTAACTATCGACAAGGCGAAATTCCGCAAGCAGGTCGTTCCCGGCGACACCGTCGAGTATCATGTGAGCAAGATCGCCAATAAACGCATGATGTGGTGGTACCGCGCCGAAGCGCGGGTGCAGGGTTCTCTGGTGGCCGAAGCCGAAGTCGGAGCGATGATTGTCAATGCTTGAAACGCCCGACGCCACCACCATCGACCCGACCGCGCGCGTCTCGCCAGGCGCCGTCATCGGCAAGGGCTCCAGCATCGGGCCGTATTGCGTGATCGGCCCCAATGTGGTTCTCGGCGAACAGTCGCGGCTGGTCAGTCACGTGGCCTTGTCCGGCCACACCACGATCGGCGACCGCACCGTCATCTATCCATTCGCCTCGCTCGGCACGCCGCCGCAATCGGTCAAATATCGCGGAGGCCCGACCCGCCTGATCATTGGGTCCGATTGTGAAATCCGCGAAAACGTCACCATGAATACGGGCACCGAGGACGATGGCGGCGTCACCGCGGTCGGCAACAAGTGCACCTTCATGGTGGGCTCGCATGTCGGGCATGACTGCAAGGTCGGCAACCAGGTCACGCTTGCCAACAACGCCGTATTGGGCGGCCATGTCGTGGTTGAGGACTACGTGTTCATGGGCGGCCATTCGGCGGCGCATCAGTTCGTGCGGATAGGCGAAAGCGCGATGATCGCGGGGGTGACCGGCCTCGGCGCCGACGTGATCCCGTTCGGCTTCGCCATCGGCCAGCGCGGCGAACTGGACGGGCTAAATGTCGTCGGCATGCGCCGGCGCGGTTATTCGCGCGCCGACATCCATGGCTTGCGTCAGGCCTATCGTGCATTGTTTCTGGTGCGCGGTCATTTCAAGGAACGGGTCGAGGCGGTGGAGCGCGGGTTTGCCGACGACCCGGTGGTCGCAAAGGTCGTTGCCTTCATCAAGGCCGGCGGGTCGCGGCCGTTGATGAAAGCGGGCAAGACCGGCCAGGCCGGAGAAAGAAACCCGGCCGCCGAGTCATGACCGCGCCGGACCTGCCAGCGGACGCGGGTCCGGTCGCCATCATTTGCGGCGGCGGCACCTTCCCGTTCACGGTTGCCGACGCGTTGCTCAAGAGCGGCCGCGGCGCCGTATTGTTCGCCCTGAAGGGCTGGGCCGATCCCGAGCGAGTGAAGAGCTATCCGCACCACTGGGCGCATGTGACCCAGCTTGGCCGCTTCCTGCGGCTGGCGCGACGGGAAGGTTGCCGCGACGTCATCTTCATCGGCACGCTGGTGCGGCCTAGTTTGCGGCAGTTGATCAACTTCGATCTGGCGACCCTGCGCGTCCTGCCCTCGGCGATCCGCCATTTCTACGGTGGCGACAATCATCTGCTGACCGGGATGGCGCGCATGCTCGAAGGCCATGGCTTCCGGCTGCTCGGTGCGCACGAGGTGGCACCCGAAATCCTCGTCCAGGAGGGAGCGCTGGGGCAGGTCGCACCGAAGACCGGACATCTCGACGACATTCGATACGGCCTCGACGTGCTGAAGGTGATGGGACCGCTCGATATCGGGCAGGGCGTGGTGGTGGCGAACCGGCATGTGATCGCGGTCGAAGCCGCGGAGGGGACCGATCTGATGCTGGCGCGCGTCGCCGACCTGCGACGCAGCAAGCGGTTCCGCGCACCACCCGGGACCGGCGTTCTGGTGAAGGCGCCCAAGCCCGGCCAGGACCGGCGGTTCGATCTGCCATCGATCGGACCGCGGACGGTGGACGGCGTTGCCGAAGCCGGTCTTGCCGGCCTCGCTGTCATTGCCGGCGGCGCGATTGTCGCCGAGCCGCAAATTGTGGTGGAGAAGGCCGATCGTGCCAATGTATTCGTGCTCGGTCTTCCCGAACCGCACGGCGATGTCGCATGAAGATCTTTCTGGTTGCGACCGAAGAATCCGGTGATCGCCTCGGCGCGGCGCTGATGCAGTCGCTGAAGGCGAGGCTCGGCGACAGCGTCCAGTTCCGCGGCGTCGGCGGCTATGAAATGGCGGCGGAAGGATTGCCGTCGCTGTTTCGCATCGACGATCTTGCCATCGTCGGACTGGCCGGGATCACCCAGGCCTTGCCGATGATCCTGTCGCGTATCCGCCAGACATCGCGCGCTGCGCTCGATGAAAAGCCCGACGTGATGGTCATCATCGACTCGCCCGATTTCACCCACCGGGTCGCGCGCCGCGTGCGCAAGAAGAACCGCGCGATCCCGATCGTGAATTACGTCTCGCCATCGGTCTGGGCCTGGCGGCCGGGGCGGGCGAAGGCGATGAGCCGTTACATCGATCATGTGCTGGCGCTGCTGCCGTTCGAACCCGAGGTGCACAAGACGCTGGGCGGGCCGCCTTGCACATATGTCGGCCACCCTTTGGTCGAGCAGGTCGACGAGTTGCGGCCGAATGCGGAGGAGGCGGCGCGGCGCATCAACGGCACGCCGACCCTGCTGGTGCTGCCAGGCAGCCGCAAGGCCGAGATCCGCCGCCTGATCGAGCCGTTCGGCCGGACCATCGAACGCATCGCCAAGACGGTCTGGCCGCTCGACATCGTCATTCCCACGACACCGCATCTGCAGGATCTGGTGGTGCGCGAGACCGCGCGCTGGCCGCTGCGGCCGAAGATCGTGGTGAAGCGCGAAGACCGCCGTGCCGCGTTCCGGGAGGCGCGCGCTGCGCTGGCGAAGTCGGGGACGGTGACGCTCGAACTCGGGGTGTCCGGAGTGCCGATGATTACCGCATACAAGGTAGCGCCCTGGGAGGCCGCGATCGCGCGCCGGCTGATTCGGGTGCCGTCGGTGATCCTGACCAATCTGGTGCTGGGCGAGAATGTCGTGCCCGAATTCATCCAGACCGATTGCACGCCGGAGAAGCTGTCGGCCGCGCTGGCGCCGCTCCTGTCGGACAGTCCCGAGCGCCGCAGGCAGACCGAAGCGTTCGCGCGTCTCGATGAGATCATGCAGATCGGGACCGCCCAGCCCGCGCGCCTTGCAGCGGAGATCGTCGAGCAGGTGGCGCGGAAATCCGGCCCGATGGGCTGACCGGAGGGCCGAAACGCTGGCATCCGGCCCCGTAACCGCCTAATTTGCCGCGTGTTGTCACAATGCCCCGATCCGGCGCGAGCGCCCATGCTTAATGGTCACAACCTGAAAACCCCAGCAATAACAGGTGTTTGCGGACATCTTCCGGATTACGTCCTGACCAATGCCGAACTGGCCCGTCTGGTCGATACCTCCGACGCCTGGATCACCGAACGCACCGGCATCCGCGAGCGCCGGATCCTGAAAGGCGAGGGGCTCGGCACCTCCCATATGGGCGCGGAGGCCGTGAAGGGCCTGCTCGCGCGCACCGGCAACAAGCCCTCCGACATCGACCTTCTGATCTGCGCGACCACCACGCCCGACATGGTGTTTCCGTCGACCGCCAACCTGATCGCCGACATGGTGGGCCTCGGGCCGGTGGGATCGTTCGACGTGCAGGCGGCGTGTTCGGGCTTCATCTATGCCATCACCATCGCCTCGCAATTCGTCGCCAACGGCCAGTGCAAGAAGGTCGTGGTCGTCGGCGCCGACAAGATGTCGACCATCATCGATTATACCGACCGCGCCACCTGCGTGCTGTTCGGCGATGGCGCCGGCGCGGTGCTGATCGAGCCCAGCACCAACGGCGAAGGCATTCTCGACACCCTGATCCGCTCGGACGGATCGGGCATGATCCACCTGCACCAGAAGGCCGGCGGCAGCCGCTTGCCGCCGAGCGCCGAGACCGTCGCCAAGCGCATGCACTACGTCTATCAGGAAGGCGCTGCGGTTTATAAATTCGCCATCGCCAAGATGGCCGAAGTGTCCAATGAGATCATGACCCGCAACAATCTGCGCGGCGACATGATCCAGTGGCTGGTCCCGCATCAGGCCAATATGCGCATCATCCAGTCCACGGCCGAGCGTATGGG
>JAEZBA010000119.1 GCA_023430245.1 Pseudomonadota bacterium | reverse complement strand
TCCCTAACCCTCCCCCGCAAGGGGGGAGGGAACGCGCCGGTGTTCGTTGACGGACCGCGTGACAATGTGGGGCTGAGCATCATCATCCCCCTCAATGCGCCACGCCGAGATAGGCATCGATCACCGTCTTGTTGGCCTTCACCTCGTCGGGCGTGCCGTCGGCGATCTTCTGGCCGTAATCCAGCACGATGACGCGGTCGGAGAGATCCATCACCACGCCCATGTCATGCTCGATCAGCGCGATCGTGGTGCCGAAATACTGGTTCACATCGAGCACGAAGCGCGACATGTCTTCCTTCTCTTCGAGATTCATGCCGGCCATCGGCTCGTCGAGGAGCAGAAGATCCGGTTCCATCGCCAGCGCGCGGCCGAGTTCGACACGCTTCTGCAAGCCATAGGGCAGCCGGCCGACCGGCACCTTGCGGATATGCTCGATATGCAGAAAGTCGATGATCTCCTCGACGCGCTTTCTGTGCTCGACCTCTTCCGCAAGCGCTGGACCGAACCTGATAATCTGCCAGAACAGACCGCGATGCATTTTCAGCGTGCGGCCGGCCATGATGTTGTCGAGCGCGGTCATGCCGCGAAACAGCGCGACATTCTGGAAGGTGCGCGCGATCCCGCCGCTCGCGGCGTCATAGGGGCGCATCTTGGCGCGGGTCTGACCCTTGAAGGTGATCCGGCCCTGCTGCGGCGTGTAGAAGCCGTTGATGACATTCAGCATCGAGGTCTTGCCGGCGCCGTTCGGGCCGATGATGGCGCGGATCTCGCCTTTCCTGATGTCGAACGAGACATCGCGGATCGCCTTTACGCCGCCGAACGACAGCGACACATTCTCGACCGCGAGCAGCACCTCGCCGGCCGCGATGTCGGATTGAGAGGGGGCTCTCATCGCACACCCAGGAACCGGTGCATTCTCCCCTCCCCCCGCGAGCGGAGCGATTGGTGGGGAGGGGTCGGGGGTGGGGGGTAATTGACCCAAGCGTGAGATGATAAAGCCCCCCCACCCCGGTTCGCCCCGCATACGCGATGCGAACCGACTCTCCCCACCGCTTCGCGGGGGGAGGTAAAAGAAAGCGCGAGTGCGCGGATGCAATTCACGCTGCCTTCTCCGTTCTCGCAGGCATCGCCTCGGTCTTCATGTCGACGATCTTCAGCCGCGCGCGCATCATGCCCTTGCGGCCGTCCTCGAATGTCACCTCGGTCGCGATGTCGGCTTCCTTCGACCCGTCATACAGCGCGGTGATCAGCGGCTCGTAGCGCTCGGCGACAAAGCCGCGCCGCACCTTCTGTGTGCGCGTCATCTCGCCGTCGTCGGCGTCAAGCTCCTTGTGCAGGATCAGGAAGCGTTTGATCTGCGCGCCCGCCATGACGTCCTCGGCTGCAAGCGAGCGGTTGACCTCTGCGACATGCTGTTCGATCTGCTCATAGACGCGGGGATTGGCCGCGAGCTCCTGGTAGGAGCCATAGACCACGTTGTTGCGCTCGGCCCAGTTGCCGACCGCGGTGATGTCGATGTTGATGAAACAGGTGACGAAATCACGCCCGTCCCCGTAGGCTACCGCCTCGCGGATGTTCGGATAGAATTTCAGCTTGTTCTCGATGTATTTCGGCGCAAACAGCGCGCCATTGGCGAGCTTGCCGACATCCTTGGCGCGGTCGATGATCTTCAGGTGGCCGGTGGCATCGAAGAACCCGGCATCGCCGGTCTTCACGTAGCCGTCCGGCGTCATCGTATCCGCGGTCTTGTCGCTCTCCTTGAAATAGCCAAGGAACATGCCGGGCGACTTGAACATCACCTCGCCGGAATCGGAGATGCGGATATCCACATTCGGCGCCGCGGGACCTACGGTATCGGCGCGGATATCGCCGTCGGCCTGGCAGGTGACATACAGGAACGCTTCGGTCTGCCCGTAAAGCTGCTTCAGATTGAGACCGAGCGAGCGGTAGAACGAGAACAATTCCGGCCCGATCGCCTCACCCGCGGTATAGGCCGTGCGCACCCGCGAAAAGCCGAGCACGTTTTTCAGCGGGCCGTAGATCAGGATTTCGCCAAGCCCATAAAGCAGGCGGCCACCGAGCGGGACCGGCTGCCCGTTCAGAATCCTTTCGCCGTATCGCCGCGCCACACCGATGAAGTAATGGAACAGGTGACGCTTCAGATAGCCCGCATCTTCCATCCGGATCATGACGCGGGTCAGCAGATTCTCGAACACCCGAGGCGGCGCGAAATAGAATGTCGGGCCGATCTCTCGCAGATCCTGTTGCGCGGTGTCGGGCGATTCCGGACAGGCCATGCAGAAGCCGGCCACCAGCGACTGCGCATAATTGAGGTAATGATCGCCGACCCATGCCAACGGCAGATAGGCCAGCACCACATCCTGATCGGTCAGCTTGTCGAAAGCGACGGTATCCTCCGCCGCCGCGATGCAACGGCCTGCCGACAGCACCACGCCCTTGGATCGGCCGGTCGTGCCGGACGTATAGAGAATGATTGACGGATCGGCGGCGCTGCCGGCCGCGATCTCGCGATCAATGCGGGCGACCGCTTCCGGATCGCCCGCCATGATTGCTTCCTGTTCCGCGATTACCTGGCCGAGACTGTGCAGGCGGCTGTGGTCGTAGTCGCGCAGGCCGCGGGTTTCGTCGTAAACGATGTGCCTCAGTTTCGGCAGTTGCTCCTGCACCGACAAAATTTTGTCGACCTGCTCCTG
This sequence comes from Pseudomonadota bacterium, assembly GCA_023430245.1. Lineage (GTDB taxonomy): Bacteria > Pseudomonadota > Alphaproteobacteria > Rhizobiales > Xanthobacteraceae > Pseudorhodoplanes. The sequence continues at coordinate 3,814 of JAEZBA010000119.1, read as the reverse complement.
ATCCTGCACCACAGCCACCGCAATGTCGGCGTGGTCAAGCACATAGGCCATCTCGGTGGCGACCGCATCGGCATAGACCGGCACTGGAATGGCACCCAGCGCCTGCGCGGCAAGAATGGATTCGTACAAGCGCGGCCGGTTGTTGCCGGCGATGGCGACCGTATCGCCGCGTTTGATGCCGAGTTTCGACAGGCCCAGTGCAATCGCGCGCACCTCGCGCAGCAAATCGCCCCAGGTCCACGTCTGCCAGATGCCCATATCCTTATGCCGCAATGCGGAATGGTCTCCCCGCACGCGCGCATGATGGATCAGAAGCTTCGGAAATGTATCCGCAGCAGCGTCTTCCGCCACCAAAGCCGACCCTCCCACATCGCGCTTGTTCGCGCGCCGGCCGCCGTTTCCCGGCTGTTCCGTATTTCTCGATAAGAAATCAGGCCGGTGGGCCGGTCAAGTCTACGAATGGGCAAAGCGCCCTCGCGCGACGAAAGTTTATCGAACGTAGCGGATGCAGCGATCAGCTGGTCGGGAGGGATTTCAGCGGCAGAGGGAAGAACAAAACCTTCAACCTCTTCCGGTCGCGGTAACGGGCGTTCCAACTCCCCAGCGTGAAATTCTGCTGCCAGACCGCGCCCGCACTCGAATTGGAATAGATCAGCCTCGCATCGCCGTTACCCGCTCCAAGGATCCCAACATGCCCGATATTCCTCCGGCTCGAACCGGGAACATTCTGGGTCGGGGAAATAATGATTCCGCCCGGTTTCACATTCGTCTCGGCGTGCGTGGCGCCGAAGCACGACAATAACTCTGGTGCGAATACCGCCGTACCGTCGGTGCGCGTAATCCATCGTCCAAGCACAGCCTTGACGATGTGACGTACCGCCCAGACGCAGGCGAGATTGCCACGGTCCGGACCGGAGCGTGAGCTGAACCGGCCGACCTCAGCCTTTGCTGCATCATGCACAGCGCGATGTTCGTCGACCGAGGACGGACCGCAACGTGTTCCCGCCGCTACGGCATCCAAGGTTCGGCTTGTGGGCGGGATCGACAGGATCGACTCCGCTGAATCGACGATGGTGTCGTTGTCCCAGAACTCAAAGTGGTCGCCATTCCACTTGAAAAAGAGCTGCTGGCCGTCGATGCCGCGTTGCGTGACAACGAGAACGCGCTCGTCGCCAACCTTGGTCTCGCTGGCGGAGACCTCATAATCGTCAGTGTCGTCGAGATAGGGCTGAATTTCGGGATAGGTTTCGATGGCGTCGACCGGCATGGCAGCCTCCTGCGACGGCGCGCATCGCGGCGCGCGTCCGAGCTACCCAATTATTCCCGAGCCAGAAAAAACTGCAACCAAAAGTTTATATCTTCGAAATAACAACTTTTTAGATAGTCCACTGAGATCCCCTATTCCGCGGCCTTCAACATCTGCGCGCCGCCGGTCCGGAACTGCTCCAGCAATGCGGCCTCGTCGGCCTTGGCTGTCGCGAGATTGCGCGCCTTCACATGACCGAAGCCGCGGATCTTTTCGGGGATCACGGCAAGACCGACCGCCAGCGGATGATTGTCGGGAGTGAGCTTCTCCAGCACCTCCGAGAGCAGCGCTTCATAATCGGCAATCAGCTTCCGCTCGGTGCGCCGCTCGGCGGTATACCCGAACGGATCGAAGGCAGTGCCACGCAGGCCCTTGAACCGGCGCAGCAGACCGAACGCCTTCATCATCCACGGACCGAAGCTCATCTTGCGCGGCTCGCCGGTGGTCTTGTCGACGCGCGCCAGCAAGGGCGGCGCGAGATGGAATTCGAACCGCAGGCTGCCTGGCTCGAAAGTCTGCTCGATCTGCCTGGTGAAGGTGCCGTCGGTATAAAGCCGCGCCACCTCGTATTCGTCCTTGTAGGCCATCAGCTTGAACAGATTGCGGGCGACGGCTTCGGCCAGACCGGTGCGGCCAGGCGTCTTGCCCTCCTCTGCCGCACGCGCCTTCTCGACCAGATCGCTGTAGCGCGCCGCATAGGCCGCATTCTGATAGTCAGTCAGGAACGCGACGCGGCGCGTGACGATCTCGTCCAGTGACCGCGACAGTTTGCGATTTTCGTCCAGCGCAGCAGCATTCGGAATCAGCGTCTCAATTCCGGACATATCGAGCGCGGCCCGGCGGCCCCAGCGGAAGGCCGCCTGGTTCATTGCCACGGCTTCGCCGTTCATCTCGATTGCTTTCTCGATCGACTCCGCGGCCAGCGGCAATGCGCCCTGCTGGAACGCATAGCCGACCATGAACATATTGGCGGCGATGGAATTCCCCATCAGCGCGGTCGCAAGTCGCGTCGCGTCGATGAAGGACACACGATCGCGTCCTGCAGCAGACACGATGGCGCGCTTCAGCCGTTCGGTCGGCAGCGAGAAGTCGGCATTGCGGGTGAAGTCGCCCGGCAGGAACTCGGCAAGATTGATGACCATGCGGGTGGCGCCGTGCTTCACCGCCGCCAGCACCTTCTTGTTCCCGGCCACGACGATGTCGCCGCCGAGCACCAGATCGGCACCCCCTGCTGCGATGCGGATGGCGTGAATGTCTTCGGGCTTGTTGGCGATGCGGATGTGGCTGTAGACCGCGCCGCCCTTCTGCGCGAGCCCGGCCATGTCGATGATGCCGACGCCCTTGCCTTCAAGATGCGCCGCCATGCCGAGCACGCCGCCGATGGTGACGACGCCGGTGCCGCCGATGCCGGTGACGATGATGCCGTAGGGATCGCCGATCGTCGGCAGGACCGGCGCGGGCAGTGACGGCGCCTCACCTTCGGCGACCGCTTTGCCTTTCTTCGGCTTGCCGCCATGCACGGTGACGAAGGACGGGCAGAAGCCCTTCACGCAGGAATAATCCTTGTTGCAGCTCGACTGGTCGATGGTCCGCTTGCGGCCCCATTCGGTCTGCAACGGCTGCACCGACACGCAATTGCTCTTCACACCGCAATCGCCGCAGCCTTCGCAGACGAGTTCGTTGATGATGACGCGCTTGTCGGGATCGGGGAACGTGCCGCGCTTCCTGCGGCGGCGCTTCTCGGCGGCGCAGGTCTGATCGTAGATCAGCACCGATGTGCCGGGGACGGTGGCGAACTCGCGCTGCACCGCCTCAAGATCATCGCGATGATGGAAGGTAATGCCCTTCGGCCATTGCGTGCCGCTCGGATATTTGTCCGGCTCGTCGCTGACGATGGCGATGCGCGCGACGCCTTCGGCCGCGACCTGACGCGCGATCTGCGGCACGGTGAGGCCGCCTTCATTGGCCTGACCGCCGGTCATGGCGACGGCATCGTTGAACAGGATCTTGTAGGTGATGTTGGTGCCGGCCGCGATCGCCGCCCGGATCGCCATGTAACCGGAGTGATTGTAGGTGCCGTCGCCCAGGTTCTGGAACACGTGATCGCGGTTCGAGAACGGCGCCTCGCCGATCCAGTTCGCACCCTCGCCGCCCATATGGGTGTAGCCGAGCGTGTTCCGATCCATCCATTGCGCCATGTAGTGGCAGCCGATGCCGGCATAGGCGCGCATGCCTTCGGGCACGACGGTCGATGTGTTGTGCGGACAGCCGGAACAGAAATACGGAGTACGCTGCGCTACTTCCTGCAACTCGGCGAGCGCATGCTGCGCCTGTTTCAGGCGCGAGACCTTCATCGCGATGGCATCGTCACTGCGGCGGGCGAGAATGCGGTCGCCGATGGTGATCGCCACTTCGTTCGGATCGAGGGCGCCCTTGACCGGGAACAGCCAGTTGCCGCGCTCGTCCTTCTTGCCGATGCAGACCGGCTGGTTAGCGGTGCCGTAGAGT
>JAEZBA010000107.1 GCA_023430245.1 Pseudomonadota bacterium | reverse complement strand
GTATAGAAGGTTTCGCCCGCGGCGAGCGCCCGGTTTGCCGCCTCGACGATGAAGGCCGGCGTTGGCGTATCGCCTTCGCCAGCCCACAGGCCCATGACGCCGCCACGTGCGCGGCCGTACTTCATGATCTCGACGATGCCGCTGACCGGCGCCTCGCGCGCGGGCGCGCGCAAGGCTGCGATGAGGGCGGCCGGCGGCGCGGGCGTGCTTTCCACCGGCCTGTGTTTCGGCTGAGTTACGTCCAGGTGATGCCGCTCGGGTCCGATTCAGGTCTTTTTGGCCAACAGATCGCGGATTTCCTCCAGCAGCTTCTCCTGCTTCGGCGGCTCAACCTTTTCCGGCGCCGCGGCCTGCTGGCGCCGTAGAACGTTGATGCCCTTCACGACCAGGAACAACGCGCCTGCCACGATCGCGAAGTTGATCGCGACCGTCAGGAAATGGCCCCAGGCGATGACCGCACCCTGCTTTTTGGCATCCGCCAAATTGGTGGCGGTTACGTCCTTCGACAGCGCGAGGAAATAGTTTGAAAAATCGAGCCCGCCGAGAGCGCCGAAAATCGGCATAATCATGTCGCCGACAAGCGACTCGACGATCCGGCCGAATGCTGCGCCGATGATCACGCCGATGGCCAGATCGACCACATTGCCCTTGACGGCGAACTCGCGAAATTCAGTCAGCATTTTTTTCATGCGGGGCTCCTCGATTCAGCCGTTAACGATAGGGCCTTGGGTGGGGTCAGGAAAGGTGCGGAGCCCGCCCTGGCGGTAGCCATGAACCGGAAATTGTGATGTTTTGTCGGCCGGAGATGCTGGAGCGGCCCGTAAAAGGGCGAAGACCATGATGCTGCAAGGCTGGGTCGTTATCGCGATTGCGCTCGGCTATATCGGCCTGTTGTTCGTGGTTGCGAGCTATGGCGACAGGCTGCGCACGATTGCGCGCGGGGACCGGTCGCGGCTGCTGATCTACCCGCTCTGTCTCGCGATCTATTGCACCTCCTGGACCTTCTTCGGATCGGTCGGTCTCGCCTCGAAATCGGGCTTCGACTTCCTCACCATCTATGTCGGTCCGATCCTGATGATCGGACTGTGCACGCCGCTGGTGCTGCGGATCGTGCGGCTCGCGAAGAGCCAAAACATCACCTCGATCGCCGACTTCATCGCCGCCCGCTACGGCAAGCGCCAATCGGTGGCGGCGCTGGTGGCGCTGATCGCGATCGTCGGGACGATCCCGTATATCGCGCTGCAGCTGAAAGCCGTGTCGGCGATGTTCGGAACCGTGTTCGTGCACGTGGCGCCGGGCTTTACCCCGAGCGCACTTGGCGACACCGCGCTTCTGGTGGCGCTGGCGATGGCGGCTTTCGCGATCCTGTTCGGCACCCGGCATATCGATGCGACCGAGCATCAGGACGGCTTGATGCTCGCGATAGCGACCGAATCCATCGTCAAGCTGGCGGCATTTCTCGCGGTCGGATTGTTCGTCACCTACTGGATGTTCGACGGTCCGGGAGATCTGTTCTCGCGCGCGCTGGCGCGACCCGACACCGCGGCGGTGCTGACCGCGGCGCCAAGTTTCTCGACCGTGATCGCGATGACGCTGCTGTCGACGGTGGCGATCATCCTGCTGCCGCGGCAATTCCATGTAACGGTGGTGGAGAACCATTCGGAAGCCGAGATCAAACGCGCGCGCTGGCTGTTCCCGCTCTATCTCGTGCTGATCAATCTGTTCGTGGTGCCGATCGCCCTCGCCGGCCTGCTCACCTTCCAGCCCGGGCAGGTCGACAGCGACATGTTCGTGCTGGCGCTGCCGCTTTCCGCAAATGCGTCGTTCTTCACGATCGCGGCTTTTATTGGCGGCCTGTCGGCAGCGACCGCGATGGTGATCGTGGAATCGGTCGCGCTGGCGATCATGGTATCGAACGACCTGGTGGTGCCGTTCTTCCTGAAACGGCGCTCGCAGCTCATCACCGGCCGCGGCGATGTCGGCGAATTGCTGCTGCGGATCCGCAGGATTGCGATCTTCCTGATCCTGGTGCTGGCCTATCTCTATTATCGCGCGGTCGGTGACGCTCAGCTCGCGGCCATCGGCCTTTTGTCATTCGCGGCGGTGGCGCAGCTTGCGCCTGCGTTCTTCGGTGGCCTGTTCTGGCGGCAGGGCACCGCGCGCGGCGCCATCGCCGGCCTCACGGTCGGCATCCTTGCCTGGGTCTATACCTTGCTGTTGCCGAGCGCCGCCGGTAGCGGGTTGGTCAGTCCCTCGGTTCTCGCCGATGGCCCGTTCGGCATCTGGTTCCTGCGGCCGACCGCTTTGTTTGGACTCGATCTGCCGCAACTGGCGCATGGTGTTTTCTGGAGCCTGGCACTCAACATCATTGCCTATATCGGCTTTTCGCTCAGTCGCGCTCCCGAGGCGATCGAGCGCGTGCAGGCCGATCTGTTCGTGCCGGACGCGGCTCCCGCGCCGAGCTTCCGGCTGTGGCGCTCGGCTGTCACGGTGGACGAACTCACCACCGCGGTGGCGCGGTATATCGGCCAGGAGCGCACCCGCTCGTCATTCGAGAGCTTTGCCGCCGCCAAGCGCATCGATCTGTCGCCCGGCAGTTCAGCCGATTTCCAACTGCTGCAGCATGCCGAGCATCTCCTCGCATCGGCGATCGGCGCGGCGTCGTCGCGGCTGGTGCTGTCTCTCCTATTGCGCAAGCGCACGGTGTCGACGCGCGCTGCGCTGAAGCTGCTCGATGATGCCAATGCCGCGATCCACTATAATCGGGAAATCCTGCAGACCGCGCTGGAGCATGTGAGCGAGGGCATTGCGGTGTTCGACAACGATCTGCAGCTCGTCTGCTGGAACCGGACCTTCGGCGAAATCCTCGATCTGCCGCGCGATATGATCGGCATCGGCACGCGGCTGGACGAGATCCTGCGGCTCCATGCCGAGCGCGGGGTGTTCGGGGCAGGCGATATCGAGGCGCTGGTCGGCGAGCGGATGCAGCGCTATGCGGCGGGATCGGAGCCGTTCATCGAGCGCTTCGCCGCGCGAGGACTCGTGCTGGAAGTGCGCGCCAACCAGATGCCGGGCGGCGGCATCGTCACGACCTTCACCGATGTGACGCCCAGCGTCGAGGCGGCCGAGGCCCTTGAGCAGCGGGTGCGCGAGCGCACCACCGAGCTGACGCGGCTGAATGCGGAACTGGTGCGCGCCAAGGCCGATGCCGAAGAGGCCAATATCTCCAAGACTCGCTTCCTCGCTGCCGCCAGCCACGACATCCTGCAGCCGCTGAACGCTGCCCGGCTTTACGTCACGTCGCTGGTCGAGCGGCAGGGTCAAGGACAGGGACTTGGCGAGGACGGCAAGCTGGTCGGCAATATCGATGCGTCGCTGGATGCGGTGGAGGAAATCTTCGGCGCCTTGCTGGATATCTCGCGGCTCGACACCGGCGCGATGAAGCCGGAACACAGTTCGTTCCGGATCGACGAGGTGATGCGCCAGCTCGAAGTCGAATTCGCGCCAATGGCGCGCGAGCGCGGGCTCGACCTCACCTTCGTGCTCGCCGGCGCGACGGTTCGCTCGGATCGCCGCCTGCTGCGCCGGCTGCTGCAGAACCTGATCTCGAATGCGATCAAGTACACCCCCAAGGGCCGCGTTCTGGTCGGATGCCGGAGGCAGAATGGGTCGTTGCGGGTCGAAGTGCACGATTCCGGCCTCGGGATTCCGGCGGCGCAAATGCGCGCGATCTTCCGCGAATTCCATCGTTTGCAGGAAGGCGCGAAGGTTGCGCGCGGGCTCGGGCTTGGGCTCTCGATCGTGGAGCGCATCAGCCGCGTGTTGGAGCATCCGGTGCGTGTGAAGTCGGAACCCGACCGTGGATCGGTGTTTTCGGTGGAGGTCCCGGTGGCCGCGGCGGTCAGCGCGGGCAGCCCGCGTCGCAGCCCGGTGCGTGCCGATCCAGCGCAACTGGCCGGCATGGCGGTGTTGTGTATCGACAACGACCCGCAGATTCTCGACGGCATGGAAGCGCTGCTGGGCGGGTGGGGCTGCCAGGTGCTGAAGGCGTCGGATTTGCCGTCCGCGATAACAGCCATCGAGGCAGTGAGGCCGATCCTGAGCGGTCTGTTGGTCGACTACCACCTCGACAACGGCAACGGGATCGATGCGATCGTCGAGCTGCGCAAGCGTTTCGGCGCAGACTTGCCTGCGATCCTGATCACCGCCGACCGCACCCCGCCGGTGCGCGACGAGGCGCGTGCACGCGATGTGCCGATCGTGAACAAGCCGGTGAAACCGGCGGCGTTGCGTGCGCTGCTGGCGCAATGGCGGATCCAGCACGCGACTGCGGCGGAGTAGGCCGGTCCTCAGGCCAGCGGATCGGCCGGCAGGCCAAGCCGGTACTTGCCGTGATTTTCGTAGGCGGTATCGCTCATCACCTGATGGATGCCGGCGGTGTTGATGTCGCGCAGCAGCCGTCCGATGACATGCGGATGGTGCAGTCCGGTATTGCCCGCGAAATGGTACGCCATGGTCGCAACCTCGATCGCAACGTCGGTGGCGTAAACGCAGATCGCCCGCACATCGGCAATGTCAGGGCCGTCGGGCTCGCCGCCGGCATTCACCTTCCGCCACAGCTGATCGTACCGCTCGTGCATCAGCGCGCGCGCGGCCCGCAATTTGAGATCGGCCTCGCCGATGAAGCGATGCACGACTTGCCGCTCGTCCAGTTTGGAGGAGCGGAACGTTCCCCGTGTTGTGGTGGCGATCTTCACCAGTTCGTCGAGGGCACGCCGGGCGCCGCCCAGCGCGACACTGCCGTGTTCCTTGGCGACGTAGCTGAAAGGCGGCAGGCGGTAGGACGCTCCCCCGCGCAGCGGCTGCGGATGCAAGAGATCCCACACGAAGGTCTGATCTTCAGGGAGATCGTAATCCTGCACGGAAAAGTCGACCGAGCCGGTGCCGCGCAATCCGGTCACCCCGCCCCAATTGTCGTGGAGCGTCACGTCGGCCGCCGGAAAGGCGGAAAACATGACGATGGGTCCGCCATTGCCGTTGTCGCTGTTTGTCACCACCGTGCCGCCCAGCACCCATTCGGCATGACGAATGCCGCTGTTGAAGCGCCAGCGTCCGCTGACGCGAAAACCGCCGGTATCCTTGCGGGTGGCCTGGCCTGCAGGAAAGAACGAGATCGACGCGGTCGGTACGTTGCCGTTCCTGAAAACCCTGTCGAGGCCCGATTGCGGCAGGAACGTCCCGAGTGAGGCAATCGCGGTCGCGCCGACCATGGTGCACCAGCCGCTGGTCAGGTCGTGATAGGCCAGTTCTTCCAGCACCAGCATTTCCGTCAGCGGATCGGCTTCGGCGCCGCCCATGTCGGACGCGAGCTTGAGTTTGAACATTCCGGAGTCGCGCAGCGCGGATACCGCTTCCGGTGCAAGCGAGTTCAATTCTTCGCTGCGTGCCCCCGACGCGCTTAGGATCGGGCCGATGTCAGCCACGGCATCGAGCAGCATCGCGCGCTTGGCTTCCGGCTGTTTGGGAAAGTGTTGCGCCACGGCGCCCTCCTTCATGGCCCGACCCAATATGGTCGTTGGTGCGTTCCTCGGTGCCCCTGTTGATCGGGGCATTCATGAAAATGAACTATAGCCATAAATGAATGTCAATCATATTTATCCCGACGGCGTGGGACGCTCCGCGCCGGCTCTGATATGAGCAGTGTTCACTCATGAACCGCACCATGGCGCAGGCTCAGGAATCGGAAACGCGAAATGCGCGTCGCAAGCGCCGCAACCGGCAGGCGCTGGTTGAGGCTGCGCATACGGTCATGGCGGAGAAAGGCATCGACGCCGCCACCATGTCGGAGATCGCGGAACTGGCCGATGTCGGCGCGGGGACGGTTTACAATTACTTCGCCTCCAAGGATGACCTGGCGATGCGGGTCATGGAGGAGGTGATGGATCGTCTCGCCCAGCGCATCGAAGCCGTCACCGACACCTTCGACGATCCCGGACAGGTCTATGCGTTCGGTATTCGCAACGTCATGAAGGCAGCAACGACCGACCGTCGCTGGCGCTGGTTGCTTCGTCGTTCCGAGGTGATCGCCGACGCGATGTATCGCGTGATGGGCCCTTACGCGATCCGCGATCTCCGCAATGCGGTTGCCGCGGGGCGTTACCAGGTCGAAGATCCCGAAATGGCGTGGCGTCAGGCGACCCATGCGATCGTGGGATTCAGCCTCGCGGTCTGCGATGGAAAACTGGCCGCCGGAAAGATCGACGAGGCCGTGGTCAACCTGCTTGGAATGGTTGGCGTGTCTCGTACGGAAGCTTGGGAAATCGCCCGACGGCCATGCCCTGACTTACCGCGCGAATGAGGCTTATTGCTCCACCAGCGCCGGTGGCCATTGGCCAAGCTCGATTCGGGAGGCGGCGATCACGGCCTGGGTTCGGCTTTCGACCCCGAGCTTCTGCAGGATCGCGGAGACATGCGCCTTCACCGTCGCCTCCGACACCGACAGCTCGTAGGCGATCTGCTTGTTGAGGAGGCCCTCAGACAGCATCATCAGCACCCGAACCTGCTGCGGCGTCAGCGTCGCTAGCCGTGACAGCAAGGCCGTCGTTTCCGCGTCGTTGCCGGCTTCGAGATCGACATCCGGCGGAGTCCATATCCCGCCCTTCAGCACCGTCGCGATCGCCGCGCGCATGCCGTCGGTATCGAGCGTCTTGGGAATGAAGCCCGAGGCGCCGAAATCCATGCAGCGTCGAATCACCGCAGGGTCGTCATTGCCGGAGACGACCACAACCGGGACGCCGGGATATTGCGCGCGCAGATACATCAGCCCGGAAAATCCGCGCACCCCCGGCATCGACAGATCGAGCAGGATCAGGTCGACGTCGGCGCCGGTGTCCAGAAGCTTGGACACTTCGTCAAAGGACCCGGCTTCGGAGAATTCGACACGCGCAAACATGCCGCTCACGGCTTCCCGCAAGGCCCCGCGAAACAGCGGATGATCATCGGCGATGACCAGCCGGTAGAGCGTGGTGTCGGTCACTCTCGAGTCGATCCTCTCGCGCCCCAAGGCCGCGCCCCAAGGCCGCGCCCCTGCCGCGCCCCATGGTGCAGCATGTGACGAGTTTACAACATTTTTGCCCGAGTCGAGAGATTTGCCTCGGAATTAGTCAACGCAGCTGCCGGCAAATTGCAGCACGATTTGCCGGCGGTGTGGTCTCGCACGGTGCTCTATTAGATAGATGCCCTGCCAGGTTCCAAGCTGCAGCTGTCCGCCCAGCACCGGAATCTGCAGCGAAACGCCGGTCAGCATGGTGCGGACATGCGCCGGCATGTCATCCGGTCCCTCGCTGTCGTGGATCCAGCCGAAATCGCGCGGCGCCAGATGGCGGAGCGCCGTCACCAGATCGCGCAGAACGTCGGGGTCTGCGTTCTCCTGTATCGTCAGCGAGGCCGAGGTGTGGCGCAGGAACAGCATCGCCGTGCCGTCCCGCGCGCGGGCTTTAGCGATGAATTTCCGAATATCGCCTGTGATATCGAGAAAGCCTTCGCCGGGGCTGCCGACGATGAGTTCGGCGGTGGCAATGACGTCCGGAGTGACGGTGGTGATGGCGGACAGGCTCACGGTCTCGGTTCCGGTTGATGGCAGAATCGTCCGGTCACGGCCTCAGATCGGCGTCATCTCGCGCTGCCAGCGCTGGACCATATCGACCAGCCGCTTCCAGATCCGCTCCATCGTAGCCATGGCTCGGTCGAGTTCGGCATCGCTTGGCAGCTTCAGTGCCGGCTTGTCGGCCGGGGAGGGGGACGGCGCGGCCGACCCGCCGGGCGGCGTGATTCCCCGTGCCAGCATCTCCTTTTTCAGCGTCGCATTGTCACGCTGGAGACGTGCGATCTCCTCCTCCAGCGCAGCCCGCTCGTCCGGGACCGGATGGCAGGACCAGCCGATATCACGGCGGGTGCAGACCGAAATCTGGCCGGTGCGCTGGTCGAGCCGCAAATGCCCGTCCTCGACACGGCTGAAGGAATAGCGGCCGTTCTCGGTGTCGGGCGCACCGGTCTGTGCCGATGCGGTCAACGGCAGGCTGGACAGGAGGAGGGCCAACGGCACGGCAAAGAGGCGGAACATGGCGGGAATCTCCGGGCGCGGATTGATTTGTTCTAGCATCGTGGATGGCTCCGTCGAAAGTCGCGGGCGAAAGCCAGCCATGGCCGTTGCCCCTGCGATATAAGTCAATGGAATCGCTTGGATTTTGATCCATTGCGCAGCGCACAGCGTTTCTTGACTCGCCATGGTCGTCTCAGTATGGTCCGCGCGGTTTTGAGGGGTATTAGGGCGTTCGATCGTCTTCCCGAGGCGAGTGTCGAAAGCATGGCTGGCGGCGCGCGCGACAAGGACAAGGGATCGGCGGACCGAAACTCCGAAGAATCCGCTCTCTCCGCGAGGCTTGAAGGACTCGGCGCGAAGCTCGGCAAGGCCGGGCAACCGAAGCCGGCCGAAAACGACTCCGGAAAATACGTGTCCGATCCGCAGGCGATGGCGAAGGGGTTTCGCCTCTCCACGGAATTGGTCGCGGGTGTAATCGTGGGAGCGATTATCGGCTGGGGATTCGATTGGCTGACCGGGCTCTCGCCCTTAGGACTGATCGTGTTTCTGCTGCTCGGCTTCGTGGCGGGCGTGCTCAACGTGATGCGCGCGGCCGGGGTGGTTGCTCCGAGCAAGCTCCCCGGTGGCAATGCCGACAAACCGTGAAGCCTGACCGGTTTCGCTTGAACTGATGACTGGATGCCATGGCCGACCCGATCTCACAGTTTGAAATCAAGAAGTTCGCCACCCTTGGTCAGATCGGCGGGCAGGAAATCGCTTTCACCAATTCCGCGCTGTTCATGCTGCTTGCGGTCGCTGGTGTCTCGGCGCTGATGATCGGGGCGACCGCCAGCCGCGCGGTGGTGCCTGGGCGGATGCAGTCGGTCGCCGAGCTCACCTATGAATTTGTCGCCGACATGTTGCGAAGTTCGGCCGGCAAGGAGGGCATGAAGTTCTTCCCGCTGGTCTTCACGCTGTTCACCTTCATCCTGTTCGCGAACATGCTCGGCATGATTCCGGGCACCTTCACGGTCACCAGCCACATCATCGTCACGGTGGCGCTGGCGATGATCGTGTTCCTGACGGTGCTGGTTTACGGCTTCTACAAGAACGGCGCGAAATTCCTGAAGCTGTTCGTACCGAGCGGCATTCCGATCTACATCATGCCGCTGATCGTTCTGATCGAGGTCATCTCGTTCCTGTCGCGGCCGCTGTCGCACTCGGTGCGTCTGTTCGCGAACGTATTCGCCGGCCACATCACGCTGAAGGTGTTTGCCAGCTTCGTTCCGATGCTGGCGGGCCTCGGCATCCTGGGATGGCTTGGCGCGATTCTGCCACTCGGCATGACGGTCGCGCTTACCGCACTCGAATTCCTGGTTGCGTTTCTGCAGGCCTATGTCTTCACCATCCTGACCTGCATCTACATCAACGACGCCATTCATCCGGGCCACTAAGCCCGCAAGCCAATCACCCATCCGAAACACCGTCATCCATCCAAAGGAGAAAGTTCATGGATCCCGTTGCAGCGAAATACATTGGCGCCGGCATTGCCTGCCTGGGCATGGGCCTCGCCGGCGTTGGCGTCGGCAACATCTTCGCGAATTTTCTGGGTTCGGCGTTGCGCAACCCGTCGGCCGCACAGGGCCAGTTCGGTAACCTGATTTTCGGCTTCGCCGTGACCGAAGCGCTCGGCATCTTCTCGCTGCTGATCGCGCTACTTCTGCTGTTCGCGGTCTGATTTGTTTCAAGCAGGCCCGCGCGCTGGCGCGGGCCGTCCGGATAATCAGATGATCACGCTAGCGACCACACAGGCTCCGGGCGGCGCGAAACCTCCGTTTCCGCCGTTCAATTCGGAGACATTCGCATCCCAGCTGCTCTGGTTCGCGTTCGCCTTTGTGCTTCTGTATGTCCTGATGTCGCGTGTCGCGCTGCCGCGCGTCGGCGAGATCGTGGCTGCGCGGGCCGACCGGATCGCTGCCGATCTGGCTGCCGCGCAGAAGCTCAAGGACGAGACCGACGCGGCGATCTCGGGCTATGAGAAAACGCTCGCCGATGCCCGCGCCAACGCGCAGTCGCTGGCCGGTCAGACCCGCGACAAGCTGATGGCTGAAGCCGATCAGCGTCGCAAAACGGTCGAGGCCGATCTGAACGCCCGGCTGCAGGCGGCCGAAGCGACCATCGCCCAGACCAAGACGGCGGCGATGGGCAATGTTCGTGCGATCGCTACCGACGCCGCGGGCGCGATCGTCGAGCGGCTGCTCGGAAGCAAGCCGGACGGCAAGTCGGTGTCCGATGCGGTCGATCAAACGCTGAAGCGCTAAGAAGAGAGCACGCCGATGCTGATGACAGCAGAGTTTTGGGTCGCCGCGGCTTTCGTCATGTTCGGCTTGGTCGTCGTCTATGCCGGCGCGCACAAGACGATCCTGTCGACTCTGGACGGGCGCGCAGCGCGCATCAAGGCAGAACTCGAAGACGCCTCCCGCCTGAAGCAAGAGGCTGCTGCGCTGCTCGCCGAGTACAAGCAGAAGACGGCCAATGCCGAGCAGGAAGCCGCCGCGATCATCGAGGGCGCCAAGGCTGACGCCGAGCGGCTCGCTGCCGAGGCGCACAC
>JAEZBA010000524.1 GCA_023430245.1 Pseudomonadota bacterium | reverse complement strand
GGGTATCGCAAGATAAAATGCGCGCAAGAACTGCTTCGCTGAAGCTCGGCGAAATCACGGCGTATGGGTCCCCGCCTGCGCGGGGACGACTGTTAATGGACTGAGCCGCCAAACTATTCCGCGGCCTTGCGGAGCGTATCCCATTCGCGGAGCGCCTGTGCGTCGCGCGGAGTCACGTCGGGATAGGCCGGGTCTTCGCCGACGCTCTCGGTGATCTTCCAGGACCGCGCGCATTTCTTGCCATGCGCACGCGCAGGGACAACCGCGACACCACGTACATCGTCGAGACGGAAGGCGTCGGCCGGCCCCTCGCCTTCGGCCAGTGTCGCGTTCGAAGTGATGCAGATCTCCGCGAGATCGGCATCGACGATCGCACCGAACAGATCGAGGTCGGAGACGTAGACGACCGGCGCGGCTTCCAGCGACGAGCCGATGCGTTTTCCCGCACGCTCCAGTTCGAGCGCACCGGTGACCACGCGGCGCACGTTGCGGATTTTCCGCCACTTCTCCGCCAGCTTGTCGTCGCGCCATGCCGCCGGCACATCGGGAAACAGTTGCAGATGCACCGAGGGCGCGTCGTCGCCATAACGCGAGAGCCACGCTTCTTCCGCCGTAAAGCACAGCATCGGCGCAAGCCAGGTGACGGTGCAGCGGAACAGATGATCGATCACGGTCAGCGCCGCCTTGCGCTTCACCGAGGAGACCGGATCGCAATACAGCGCGTCCTTGCGGATATCGAAATAGAAGGCCGAAAGATCGCTAGTCATGAAGGCGCTGAGCATCGCGAAGATGCGCTTGAAATCGAACGCGCGATACGCCTCCTTCACCGCCGCGTCGAGTTCGGCCAGCCGGTGCAGCATCAGCCGCTCCAGTTCCGGCATCTTGTCGACGGCGATGCGATCCTCGTCGGAAAAATGCGCGAGCGAACCCAGCATCCAGCGGATGGTATTGCGCAGCTTGCGATAGGTCTCGACATTCGTCTTGAGGATTTCCGGCCCGATACGCAGATCGTCGGCGTAATCAGAGGCGCAGGCCCACATCCGCAGGATGTCGGCGCCGGAATTCTTGATCACGTCCTGCGGCGCCACCGTGTTGCCGAGCGACTTCGACATCTTGCGGCCGTGCTCGTCGAGCACGAAGCCGTGCGTCAGCACCATGTCGAACGGCGCGATGCCGCGGGTGCCGCAGCTTTCCAGCAGCGAGGACTGGAACCAGCCGCGATGCTGGTCCGAGCCTTCGAGATACATCACCTGGTCGTTGCCGCCTTTCGGCTTGCGGACGATGCCTTTGAGTTGCGGGAAGTTCTGTTCGTCCTCCAGCACGAAGGCATGGGTCGAGCCGGAATCGAACCAGACGTCGAGAATGTCGTCGACCTTCTGCCAGCCTTCGCTGGCGCGGTCGCCGAGGAAACGCGCGGCGGCGCCGTCCGCGTACCAGGCATCGGCGCCCTCTTTCTCGAAGGCGTCGCCGATCCGCTTGTTCACAGCGTCATCGTTCAGGATCTCGACCGAGCCGTCTGCCTTCTCCTTCACGAAGACCGCAATCGGCACGCCCCAGGCGCGCTGGCGCGAGATCACCCAGTCCGGGCGGCTCTCGATCATGCCGGTGATGCGGTTTTCGCCCGCGGCGGGAATCCATTGTGTGGCGGAGATCGCGGTCATCGCGCGGTGACGCAAGGTGTCGCCCGCACCCGCGATATTCTTGTCCATCGCGATGAACCATTGCGGCGTGTTGCGGAAGATCACCGGCTTTTTCGAGCGCCAGGAATGCGGATATTGATGCTTGAGCCGGCCGCGCGCGATGATGTTGCCGGCCCCGACCAGCGCCTTGATGACGGCGTCGTTGGCGTCGCCCTTCTCGCCCTTGTCGTTGATGACGCGCTTGCCAGTAAAGCCCGGCGCATGCGCGGTGAGCGCACCGTTCTCGTCGACGGTGTAGGGGATCGCGGTGTTGATGCCGTCGGCCTCGAGCGCACGCGCACTCGCGGTCCAGACCTCGAAGTCCTCGCGACCATGTCCCGGCGCGGTATGCACGAAGCCGGTGCCGGTATCGTCGGTGACGTGATCGCCGGCGAGCAGCGGGACGGTGAAATCGTAACCGAGCGAACGCAGCGGATGCGCGCAGCCGAGATCGGCAAGGTCGTCCGCCGGCACGTCGGCGATCTTGTCATAAGCAGTCACGCGTGCCTGCTTGAACACCTCGCCCGCGAGATTTTCCGACAGGATGAAGATATCGCCGAACTTCGCCCAGTTGTCGGGCGCGGCATCGGTGACCTTGTAGAGTCCATACGAAACCTTGGGCGAATAGCTGATCGCGCGGTTGCCTGGCAGCGTCCATGGCGTGGTGGTCCAGATCACCACCGAGGCGCCCCTGTATTTTTTCTCAAGCGCCGCATGCCGCTTGCCGCGCGCGAACTTCACCGGAAACTTCACCCACACCGTATCGCTGGTGTAATCCTCGTATTCGACCTCGGCCTCGGCGAGCGCGGTCTTCTCCACCACGCTCCACATCACCGGCTTCGAGCCGCGATACAGCGTGCCGTTCTGCGCGAACTTGATGATCTCGCGCGCGATCTGCGCTTCGGCCGGAAAGCTCATCGTCGTGTAGGGATGATCCCAGTCGCCCTCGACGCCGAGCCGCTTGAACTCCTCGCGCTGCACGTTCAGCCAATGCTCGGCATAGGCGCGGCATTCCTGCCGGAACGCTATCATCGCGGCGGGGTCGGAGAAGTTCGGCTTGGCCCTGTTCTTGGAGCGGTAGTTCTCCTCCTCGACCTTCCATTCGATCGGCAGGCCGTGACAGTCCCAGCCCGGCACATAATTGGAATCGAAGCCCAGCATCTGCTGGCTGCGGGTCACAACGTCCTTGAGGATCTTGTTGAGCGCCGTGCCGATATGGATGTTGCCGTTGGCGTAGGGCGGGCCGTCATGCAGGATGAATTTCGCGCGGTCCTTCGCGGCCTGCCGCAGCTTGCCGTACAGGTTCTCGTCCTTCCAGCGCTTCAGCAGTATGGGCTCGCGCTCGGGCAGGCCGGCGCGCATCGGAAATTCGGTGCGCGGCAGGAACAGGGTCTCGGAATAGTCGCGTTCAGTCTGGGTCATATCGGGAAATCGCCTCTGGCGGGGCTGTGTAGCAGGGGTGCCGCAGCGCGCAAAGGCGCGATGCGGGAGAGCCGCAGTCAAATCTGCCCGAGCGGGGGGAATGCGCCCGGATTGCGGGCCAGCGCATCGCGGGCGCGCTCGGCGTCCAGATTCATCTGCGCCATCAGCGCGTCGATCGAGGTGAATTTCTCCTCCGCCCGGATCCAGCCGATCAGCGCCACATCGATGACCTGCCCGTACAGGTCGCCGGAAAAGCCGAACAGGAACACCTCCAGCAACGGCGCGCCGTTGTCGAAGGTCGGGCGGCGGCCGAAGCTGGCCACGCCGTCGTAACGGGCGTCGCCGATGCCGACCCGCACCGCATAAATGCCGTGCTTCAGGCCGCAAGCCGGGTCGAGCTTCAGATTGGCAGTCGGGAAGCCCATCTCGCGGCCGCGCTTTTCGCCGTGGACCACCTCTCCCGAGGCGAACCAGGGGTAGCCGAGCAGTTCGGCGGCCTCGACCACGCGCCCGGCTTCCAGCGCCGTGCGGATGGTGCCCGATGACACCGGCCGGCCCTCGTCCTCCAGTTTCGGCGCCACATCGACCGGAAAGCCGTAGCGCTGTCCGGCTTCGGTCAGGAAAGCAGGCGAGCCGCCCCGCCCCTGGCCGAAATGGAAGTCGAAACCGATGGCGACCCCGCTCACGCCCAGCCGACCCACTAGGATATCGGCCACGAACTGCTCGGCCGGCAGGCCCGCGAGCGCCGCGTTGAACGACAGCACCACCGCGCCGTCGAGTTCGGTGGCGGCGAGGAGCCGCAGCTTCTGGCGCTCGTCGGTCAGCCGGAACAGCGCCGTGTCCGGACGGAAATAGCTGCGCGGATGCGGCTCCAGCGTCAGCACCGCGGACGGCTTGGCAGCCGCCGCGGCGCGCTTCATGGCCAGATCGATGACCGAGCGGTGGCCGCGATGCACGCCGTCGAAATTGCCAATCGCGACCACGGCGCCGCGCAGCTTTTCGGCTTCGGGCCCGTCGTCACGGACCACCACAAACGGCTTCTGGCGTTCGGATTGCGGCATTGAGGGCGGGGCTGGATTGTCGATGCGCACCGTTTCGGCCCGCCGCCGCCGCGAGTCAAGCGGCCAAGCCATCTCGATGCGCTAGCCCTTCGGCCGCCCCGGCACCGACACGATTGCCTCGCCGTCCAGCACCACCGCGTTGTCAACCAGCGCTTCACAATGTAGCCGCACCTTGCGGCCCTCCGGCACCAATTCGATCACCTCGACAATCACCGACACCACATCGCCGATCTTCACCGGCGCATGGAAGTTCAGCGTCTGCGAGCGATAGACCGCGCCCGCACCCGGCAGCCGCGTGCCGAGCACCGCCGAAATCAGACTCGCGGTATACAGCCCGTGCGCGATCCGCTGGCCGAAGCGGGTGCCTTGGGCATAGGTGTCGCAGAGATGGATCGGATTCTCGTCGCCGGACACATTGGCGAAGCCGACGACATCGGTTTCCATCACCGACTTCATCAGGGTTTCGCGCATGCCGACATGCAGGTCCTCGAAGCACAAAGTGCGGACCATGCGCGGGTCGACGGCGGCTTTTGCGGGGGCTGTGTTCATTTGTCTCTGTTAGCACGGTAAACGAAATCTAAAATGCTTCACGCCTGGGCAGCGCGCAATGCGCCTTTAGGCAGATTTCGCCGCACTTTAAGGCAAAATCGAAGACCGCCCGCAAATCTTGCGAGTTTAACGGATGTTCAAGGCGCAGGAACTATGATGCACCTACCGTGGGTAGAAAGCTCATGGTGCGGTTGGCTTCGAACCGGCCGCCACGACGGAGCTTGCGACGATGTCTGTCGATCTATCGATGCCCATTCTGGTCGTCGACGACTACAGCACGATGGTCCGTATCATCCGCAACTTGCTGCGGCAGGTCGGCTTCACTCATGTCGACGATGCGTATGATGGGATCAGCGCACTCCGCCGGCTGCGCGAGCGGCAGTATCGGCTGGTCATCTCCGACTGGAACATGGAGCCGATGTCCGGCTTCGAACTGCTGAAGGAAATGCGTGCCGATCCTGGCCTCGTAGCCGTTCCCTTCATCATGATCACGGCCGAGTCGAAGACCGAGAATATCATCGCGGCCAAGAAAGCCGGCGTCAGCAATTATATCGTCAAGCCGTTCAATGCGGCCACGCTGAAAGCCAAGATCGACGCGGTGTTTTCCGAGCAGCCGCATTACGCTTAGAGGCAGCGGTTCGTCCCGCGACAGCCTGCTACCATTTCAGCTTGCGCGCGATGGCCCGCGGCTTGCCGCCGGCCGCGATCAAGACGCGCTCGACCGCATCGGGATCGGGGTCGTCGCGGCCGCCGAATTCAGCGGCGTGAATGCCGGCGGTCACGAACAGGCAATCGATGCCATAGGACGCCGCGCCCTTGAAATCGGTGCGCACCGAATCGCCGATCGCGATAACGCGCTTGCGGTCGACATCCGCGCCGCGCGCCTGTTGCGCCAGCGTCACCGCCAGATCGTAGATCGGCGCATAGGGCTTGCCGGCATACAGCACCTCGCCGCCCATGCGGGCATACAGGTCCGCGATCGCGCCGGCGCAATAGAGCAATTGCTCGCCGCGCTCGACCACGACATCGGGATTGCCGCAGACCATGAACAGACGACGCGAGAGCATCTGCCCGAGCATGTCCCGATAATCGTCCGGCGTTTCGGTCTCTTCGTCGAACAGGCCGGAACAGATCACGTAATCGGCGCTCTCAGCGGGCGCGAAGGTCACGTCAAGCCCCTCGAAGATCGACAGGTCGCGCTTGGGACCGACATGGAAGATCGATTGTCCGGGACGCTTCGCGATCTCGTTGCGGGTGACGTCGCCGGAACTGACGATCGCGTCATAGATCGAACGCGGCGCGCCGAAATGCTCGACCTGGCTCGCGACCACGCCGTTCGGCCGCGGCGCATTGGTGATCAGCACCACGGTGCCACCGCCCTGGCGAAAACGTGTCAGCGCGTCGCAGGCCTCGGGAAAGGCGGCGACGCCGTTATGCACCACGCCCCAGACATCGGAGAGCACCACGTCGTAGTCGCGCGCAAGCGCCGAAAAATGGTCGGTGAAGATGGTCAAGGGAAGAACCTGTGTGGATGGCGGAGCGCCGGTGAGCGGGCGCTGATCTAGCGCGGCGCGCAGGCGCCGTCACCCTCAGATCGCAGCCTCAGATCGCAGCCCTGGCCGCGGCGCCGACGGTGGTCTGGGCCATCGGACGATCCGCGATGCCGCTGACCGCCGCTACGCCCTGCAGGGCATCGGCCCGCACCGGACGCGGCGGCGAGAACAGGAAGCCTTGGCCGAAGCGGACGTCATAATCGAGCAGATCCACCACCGCCGCCTCGGTTTCGATCCGCTCCGCGATCAGGCTGATGCCATGGCGGCCAAGCAAATCCGACAGGTCGGCGGCGTGGATATCGGCCGACACGCCGGCCCGGTTGAGCAGGAGATGCGCCGGGACCTTGACGAAACGCACCCCGAGGTCCGACAGATCGCGCGGCCCAATCCGCAGATCGCGGACATGGTCCATCGAGAAGCGGTAGCCGAGCGCAATCAGGCCGGCGAGGCTCTCCTGTTCGATCGGCCCCATGTTGCGAAGCGCATCCTGGGTGAATTCCAGGGTCAGCGACGAGCTGAGCGCGCGGTTGGCTTCGAGGAATTCGTAGAACTGCCGGAAGATTTCGGCATCGTTCAGGGTCGCGATCGAGACGTTGCAGAACAGGCCGATCTCGCGATTTTTCAGCAGCAACCGCCGCAGCACCTGCACGCAGCGGAACAGCTGCATGTTGTCGATCTTCGCCACCAGGTTTGCTTTCTCGGCATGGGCGAGAAAATCGCTCGGCAGGATCAGCGTGCCGTCTTCGGCGCGCAGCCGCGTCATCGCTTCGTAGAAGCGGACCTTGCGCTGCGGCAGCGTCACCACCGGCTGCAGATAGAGATCGATCCGGCTCGCCTCGATTGCGCCGGAGATGATGGCGGCGATCTCTTCGGCGGTCTTGCCCTTTAGCGGACCGGTGGCGACGAGTTCGGCTTCCTGCGGCGGCTGTTCCGCCACCACCTTGACCGGCTCGGCAGGGACGGGCTCGGGCGCGACGGAGGCAGGCTCAGGGATCTGGACGGGCGGCGGCGGCGCGGGGCGGAGCGCTTCGGCAACGAGAACCGGCGCCACCGCCGCGCTCTGCACCCGTTTGAGCTCGGCGAGCCGTGCGTCGTGATCGGCGACGGTTTCGGCAAGCTCTTTCAACAGCGTGCCGAGTTCGCCGATCTCGGCGGCCATCGCGTCGCTCGGCGTCCGCGCTTGCCTGGCGCCGTCCTGAGCTTCGACCGCACTCAGCCGGCGTCCGATCTCGCCGACCTGGCGCGCAAGGTCGGCGGTGCCACGCGACAGATCGGAGATCTGCTCGCCGACCCGGCTGTGATCGCGCAGCCGGGCTGACACCGTATTGTAGAGCGCGAGGGCCGTCATGACCGCGAGCGCGAGGACCGCGGATTCGACACCCGAAAGGCGGAACACGAGATAGCCGATGGCGCCAAACGACACGGCGATCAGAATCACGCAGATTGCGATGAAGATGGCCGTGAGCCGCTGCATGTAAGCCCCAAGGAGCGGGCGCGTCCGGCCGCCGCACCGATTCGCCCGCCTCCGCTCTAATGTCCACGAGCGGCCTGCCGAGTGCAAGCAATCCGCGGCCAAAAATGCGGCAGATCGGCTGACGCGTCAGTTCCTCGGGGGGACGATCCAGTAAGCGATCCGTGCGGTGCGGGCATTGCGCGCCCCGCCTCGCGATTGCCGGGGGAATTCGACCATGACCGGGGCGCCCTCGGCGCCGAAGGTCTTGCGCCATTCGTCCACATGCGCCATCGGCAGCCCATCCTCCCAGATCACCAGCACCCCGCGCTTCTTCAGGTCGCTCATGTCGATCCAGGGGCTGATGCGCGGCCGGCCATGCACGACCACATGCGGCCGGTCGGGTGAATAGATCGCGACATTATTGGCGGCGAACTCGGTTCCAGCGACGTAGGCGAGCTTGGTCCCGGTCTTCTCATGCCAGAGCCGGGTCATCTGCTCGGCAACGGCGCGTCCGGGAAATTCGCTCGCCTTCGGGCGCTGACGCAAATGCGGGTCCGCCAGCCAGGTTCCGATCCAGATCGCGGGTGCCAGAAAGAACAGAAAGATCACCCCGATCGCGAACACGTAGAGACGCCGCAAGTCGGTAACCGGCCCGAACCACAACAGCGCCGCAAGCGGCAGCAGCGACCAGAGTGGATAGCCCCACATCGCAATCGGCGAGCGGCCGCTAGCGATGGCCGCCGCCGTCACCACCACGAATGGCATGAATGCAAGTGTGGTGACGTAACGGCGCGCGAATGCGGCATACGGTGGAGTGGACGGCGCCGTTTCGGTGCGTGGGAACAGTGTAATCCCGAGCAGGATCAGCGTCGGATGCATGAAGAAGATCTGGCTCGCCGTCCAGATCAGCGGATAGGTAATGTATTGATAAGCCCGCTGCGGAATTTTGGCGCGGTCGCCGACATACTGCATCGGCAGGAATCCGGAATCGACCAGCCACCACGCATTCGGTGCGATCACCACGAGGAAGGCTGCGGCCATCAGCCACGGACCCTTTGTCCACAAGGCCCGCCGCGCCACCGGATCGATCAGCAGGAACAGACCGAGACTGACGGCCAGCGCGAAGGCTGCGTATTTCGACCAGAAGGCCAGCGCCAGCATGGCGCCGGCCAGGATCCAGTCCAGCGAACGGCCGCGCACCAGTCCACGATAGAAAAACAGAGCGGTGAGCGCCCAGAACGGCAATTGCAACTGGTCATGAGCGAATTTCACCGCCGAATAATTGTAGTAATGGATGCCGACCAGCGAGAGGGTGGCGATCAGCGCCTGCACAGGCCCGACGATGTCGCGGGCGAGCAGAAAAATTGCGACGAAACAGCCGATGACCGCGAGCGGCCCGAGTGCATAGACCACTTCGACCTGGCCGGTCAGGCGATAGGCCAGATCGGCGATCCACCAGGGCAGCGGCGGATGTTTCCAGTAGCCAAGCTGCCATTCCTTGCCGAGCGCGAGGTCTTCGGCGAGATCGAGCTCCAGATTGGGGCTGGTCAGGAGCGGCAGCAGCGTCCAGACGAGAAAATGGGCGCCGAGCAGGATAGCCAGCGTCTGCCCCGGCTTGCGGAGCGCAAATTCGACGATGGCGCCGAGACCGCCGCCGCCGCCGACTGTCGCCGTTCTCGCGTCCATGAAACCGTCGTAGTATGCCAGCCCGCGGCCGGCCCCTGCTCGGACCGGCCGCGAATGAGTGCCCGGCGAGGCCCTGCCAGTCAATGACCGGATCATGAATGGACGATGACTATGAACTGGCGCCGGTATTGGTACCTCACACAGAGATGAGCGGACCCGTGCCGGATATCTCGGTGGTGCTCCCGGCCTTCAACGAGGCCGGCAATATCGCGCGCATGGCCGCGGTGCTCGACGGCATATTGCAGCCGCTCGGCCGCTACGAGATCGTGTTCGTGGACGACGGCTCGTCGGACGGCACGCTGGCCGCGATCCGCGCTGCTGCGGCGGCCAATCCCCGGGTCCGCTATCTCTCATTCACCCGCAATTTCGGCCACCAGGAGGCGCTGCGCGCCGGCCTGAAGCATGCTCAGGGGGACGCCGTCATCGTCATGGATGCCGATTTCGAGCATCCGCCGGAAATGATCCCGCAGCTGGTGGCCGCCTGGCGGGAGGGCACCAAGGTGGTGGCGACGCGACGCGAGGACGGCGACGCCGATCTGCCGCCGCTGAAGAGCGTCACCTCCCGGCTCTATTATCGGCTGCTCGACGCCATCGGCGATGTGCGCATCGAGCCTGGCAGTTCCGACTACATGCTGCTCGACCGCAGCGTGGTGGACGTGCTGAACGATCTTGGCGACCAGGACGTATTCCTGCGCGGCGCGGTGCGCTGGTTCGGCTATCCGACGGTCACAATTGCATTCTCGCGCGGCGCGCGGACTTACGGCGAGAGCAAATATACGCTCAAACGGATGGTCGACCTCGCGGTGACCGGCATTGCCGCGCATAGCGTGCGGCCGTTGCGGCTGGCGATTTGGCTGGCGCTCGTATTCGCCGCGTTCGGGCTGCTGCTGCTGCTCTATTCGGTGGTGAGCTATGTGCTGGTGCCGCAGACCGTCACCGGCTGGACCTCGATCATGGCGACCATCGCCCTGCTCGGCGCCGCGCAATTGCTGGTGCTCGGCATTATCGGCGAATATGTCGGCCGCACGTTGCGCGAAGCGCGCGGCCGCCCGACCTACAT
>JAEZBA010000031.1 GCA_023430245.1 Pseudomonadota bacterium | reverse complement strand
ACATCCTGCAGCGCCATGATGCAGCGTATCGTCGCCCTGCCCCAGCCGGTGATCGCCTGCGTGTCCGGCATCGCGACCGCGGCCGGATGTCAGTTGGTCGCCACCTGCGATCTTGCTGTGGCATCGGAGGACGCCCGCTTTGCGACGCCGGGAGTCGATATCGGGCTGTTCTGCTCGACCCCGATGGTGGCGTTGACCCGCAACATTCCGCGCAAGAATGCGATGCATATGCTGCTGACCGGCGAAGCGGTGAATGCCGATGAAGCCGCGCGGCTCGGCCTCGTCAATCGCGTGGTGCCCAAAGGCACTGAACTCGACGCCGCCTTCGCGCTGGCACGCAAGGTCGCCGCGAAATCCACCGCAACAGTGAAGGTCGGCAAGCAAGCCTTCTACCGCCAGGCCGAGTTGAGCCTCGCCGATGCGTATTCCTATGCGGCGGAGGTGATGACCGAAAACATGATGACACGCGACGCCAATGAAGGCATCTGCGCGTTCATCGAGAAACGACCGCCATCATGGGAGGATCGCTGATGATCGAACTCGCGCGGTTCGCTCCGCCACTCGACCGGCGCACCCTGGTGCGCGGCCTTGCGGCCGGACTTGCATGGGGCGCGATCGTGGCCACCGCTCTACTCGGCCTATCATTCTATCAATGCGGCACCTTTTGCCTCGGCCAGATCGTCGAGACCACTGCGCTGTCGATCGCTGCAGGCATGTTGGCCATCGGGCCGCTCGCCCTGTTTCGCGGTTCGACGCAAGCATCCGCGCTATGAACCACGACAGCTACAGCGACGGCTTTATCCGGGGCATCCTCAACACCGTGAAGACCATCGCCGTGGTCGGCGTCTCGCCCAAGGTCGTTCGGCCGAGCTATTTCGTGTTCAAGTATCTGCTGGAACGCGGCTATCGCATGATCCCGGTCAATCCGGGAGAGGCCGGCGGCGAGTTGCTGGGCCAGCGCATCTACGCGACGCTCGCCGATATCCCGGAGCCGATCGACATGGTCGACATCTTCCGCAATTCGGATGCCGCGCTCGGCGTGGTGAAGGAGGCGCTGGCGCTTGATCCAAAGCCTGCCGTGATCTGGATGCAGCTCGGCGTGCGCAACGACGAAGCCGCAAGGCTCGCCGAAGACGTCGGTCTGAAAGTGGTGATGAACCGCTGTCCGAAGATCGAATACGGCCGGCTGTCGTCCGAGATTTCCTGGATGGGCGTGAATTCACGCACCTTGTCCTCGAAACGCGCGGCGCTCGGCAACGGTGTCCAGCGCATGTCGCTGCAGCGCGAAACGCTGGCCGGCGGTACCACAGACGCCACACTGCGTGCGGCGCGGGATACCGACTCCTGATCTTGTGCGTCGCGGTAGCACGATAGGCTGCCGTTTTGCCGAAATCCGGAATCGCTTGACCGAAAAACCACGGACAGCCGCATGAGCTTGACGCTATGCTGCACGCGGATACACGGACGCAATCCCACGCAGCGGAGTTTGATTCATGACCGAACGCACGCCAGGCTTTGCCACGCTGTCCATCCATGCCGGCGCCAAGCCCGACCCGACCACCGGTGCGCGCGCGACACCGATCTACCAGACCACGTCCTATGTGTTCGACGATGTGGACCACGCCGCGTCGCTGTTCGGGCTGCAGGCCTTCGGCAACATCTATACCCGCATCGGCAATCCGACCTGCGCTGTGCTGGAGGAGCGCATCGCTGCACTCGAGGGCGGCACCGCCGGCCTTGCCACGGCGTCGGGACATGCCGCGCAGGTGCTGATCATGCAGGCGATGATGATGCCGGGCGAGGAATTCGTTGCGTCCAAAAAGCTCTATGGCGGTTCGATCAACCAGTTCAACCACGCCTTCAAGAGCTTCGGCTGGAATGTGAGCTGGGCCGATCCGGACGACATCTCGTCGTTCGAGAATGCGATCACGCCAAAGACCAAGGCGATCTTCATCGAGTCGATCGCCAATCCGGGCGGTATCATTGTCGACATCGAAGCGATCGCCAATATTGCCCGCAAGGCCGGTGTGCCACTGGTCGTCGACAACACGCTGGCAACGCCATACCTGTGCAAGCCGATCGACTACGGCGCTGATGTCGTCGTGCATTCGCTGACCAAGTTTCTCGGCGGCCATGGCAATTCGATCGGTGGCATGATCGTCGATGCCGGCACCTTCAACTGGTCGCGCGAGGGCCGCTACCCGATGCTGTCGGAGCCGCGCCCGGAGTATCAGGGCATCGTGCTGCACGAGACCTTCGGAAATTTCGCCTTCGCGATTGCCTGCCGGGTGCTGGGCCTTCGCGATCTGGGCCCCGCCCTCTCACCATTCAACGCGTTCCTGATCCTGACCGGCGTCGAAACGCTGCCGCTGCGCATGCAGCGCCACTCGGACAATGCCAAGGCCGTTGCGGAATGGCTGTCGAAGCATCCCAAGGTCGCCTGGGTCAGCTATCCGGGCCTTCCGGGCGATCGCTATCACGCCCTCGCCCAGCGCTACTGCCCCAAGGGTGCGGGCGCGGTCTTCACCTTCGGTCTGAAGGGCGGCTACGACGCCGGCATAAAACTGGTGTCGAACGTGAAGCTGTTCTCACATCTTGCGAATATCGGCGATACCCGCTCGCTGATCATCCACCCCGCCTCCACCACACACCGCCAGCTTACCGACGCGCAGAAGGCGCAGGCCGGCGCCGGTATCGATGTCGTGCGTCTGGCGATCGGGCTCGAGGACAAGGAAGACATCATTGCCGATCTGGAGCAGGCGCTCGCGGCATGACGAGACACGATAGCCTTGAGACAAGTATCAGCGGTTAACGGCCGTTAACCGCCTTCGCTGCAAGTTCCTTACAGTTTGGAACAATTTTTCGGATATCAGCAACCGTCCATTCTTGGGGTCTGGTCTGGTCGCACCCGATGACTGTCGTCCAACTCGTTGCAGCGTCACGCGGGCGCCTCGCGGCGTTGAGCGAAGCATTGCCGCACGGCGTGACAGCGGAGCCGTTGCGGCTGGAGGATCTGCCTCGCAGCAAGCCGGCGAATGCCGTCATCTTCAATATCGATCTTGCGCGGCCTGCCGATGTGCAGGCGGCCAAGGTGTGGCTGTCCGGCCGCTCGCGACCCCGCATGGTGATCGTCTGCGTCACCGGAGGACTCTCGCACCTCCAGCTGACACAAGCCTATGCGCTCGGTGCCAGCGCGGTGCTATCGCATCCTCTGGACCCCTCGCGCATCTACCGCCTCTTGAACGAGGGCGACCATCCGTTGCCATCTTCGCGACGCAGGCCCGATGACGCCGCGCCCGCACTCGACACCATTGCCGACATGTTCGCGCTCGGCCGGAATGGTCAGGCTCCCTGTCTCGATGCCACCACCCACTGCGGTGCCCAGATCGTGGACCGGCTTCGTGAAATCGGCCTGTCCGCTTATCTTGCCGCGATCCAGAACCATCATAGCCGCACCTATACGCACTGCCTGACGGTGACCGCCGTTGCGGTCGGGTTCGGGATTGAACTCGGTCTGAGCCGCGCCGATACCGAAAGGCTCGCGGTGGCGGGCCTGCTGCACGACATCGGCAAGTCGCAGATCCCGCTCGAGATCCTGGAAAAGCCCGCAGCGCTCGACGAGCAGGAAAGCCTGATCATGCGAAACCATCCGGTGCTCGGATATGAGATGCTGCGCGGCACGGCCGGTCTCGCGGACGACATCCACGACATGGTTCTGCACCATCACGAATATCTCGACGGCAGCGGTTATCCGCACGGCCTGAGGGGCTCGCAGATATCGGATATGAACCGCATCATCACGATTGCCGATGTGTTCGGCGCGCTGGTCGAGCCGCGGTCGTACAAGCCGCCGATGTCCGGCAGCCGGGCACTCGAGGTGCTGCGTGCGATGGGTCCCAAACTGGATACCGCTCTGGTCCGAGCATTCGCTCCGGCTGCGGTCAAACTCGCAGCCTAGCGCGCTCAAAACCAGCGTCGAAACATATCGCGCGGTGCGCTATTCGGAATCCGTTACAGCGTACAACCTTTCGCCGAGCGGCACGCGGTGCAAAGTCAAAGCACATCC
>JAEZBA010000508.1 GCA_023430245.1 Pseudomonadota bacterium | reverse complement strand
CGGGTGTTTCCTATATCAAACCTTGCGTTGACATGACAAACGGGCTTTTCTAACCGGGCACGTCTACGCAAGGAGAAGGAAACTGGGGCATGGGACTGACGACGGATATGGGGCGCTTCGTCGCCGGGCTGCGTTACGAAGCGCTGCCGCCGGACGCGCTGAACACGGTTCGTCTCGGATTCACCGATTGCATCGCCTGCCTGGTCACGGGCTGGAACGAGCCTGTCACCCGCACGGCCGCGCGCGGCCTTGGGATCGTTCATGACGGTGCCAACACACCGATCTCGGCGCTGCAGGCGCCCGCACCGGAACGCGCGCTGATTTACGGCGTCGCCTCGCACGCCATCGATTACGACGATACCGGCCTTGCCGGACACCCAAGCGCAATCCTGGTCCCGACCATTCTGTCGGAAGCGGCCGAATCCGGCGCCGACGGGCGCGCGATGATGACGGCCTATGTCGCCGGCTATGAACTCTGGGCCGAGTTGGCCCGGCGCGATCCCGACCAGCTTCACCGCAAAGGGTGGCACCCGACCGCGATGCTGGGGACGATCGCCGCGGCCGGCGCGGTGGCGTCGCTGCGCGGACAGGATGCCGCGATGGCCACACGGACCCTCGGTGTCGCGGCCTCGCTCGCGGGCGGCATCGTCGGCAATTTCGGTTCGATGACCAAGCCTTATCAGGTCGGCCGTGCCGCCCAGTCGGGCCTGCTCGCAGCCCGTCTCGCGGAAGCCGGCCTCACCTCGACCGATACCGCCATTGAGGACGATCTCGGCCTGTTGCGCGCGATCTCGCCGAAGGGTCAGGTGGATACGACAAGCCCCGCAAATTTCGGCAAGGACTGGGGCATCCTGCGCGCCGGCATCAACATCAAGCTTTATCCGGTCTGCTACGCCGTACATCGCGCCATCGATGCGGTGATCGACATGCGCAAGGTCAATCCGGTCAAGGCCGAGGATGTCGAGGCGATCGATCTGGAAATCGGCGAGACCCAGGCTGAAATCCTGCGGGTGCATCGTCCGACCAACGGCCTCGACGCGAAAATCTCCGGCGAATTCGCGATGGCGTCCGCCATTGTCGCCGGCGCCTGCGGCAATGCCGAACTCACCGACACATTCGTGAACCGGCCGGACGTGCAGGACCTGATCCGCAAGGTGCGGATCGTCACCATGCCAGAGCGCGACGACCATGAGCCCGCCCATTCTCCGTTCGATCGGGTGACTCTGCATGTCCGCGGCGGCGGCAAGCTGACCACCGAGGCGGTAAAACGTCCACGCGGGCATTTCCAGCGCGGCGTCGAGACCGAGGCGATGTGGACGAAGTTCGAGGATTGCGTGAAGCCTTCGCTCGGCGAGCGCGGCACCCGCACCCTGTTCGATGCGATCCAGGGACTCGATCGCATGCCTTCGGTGGATGGGTTCGGTCTGTTCCCGGCAGGCAACGCCAAAGCGAGCGCCGCATAATCATGGACGGTCTCAAGCATCTTCTGGTGGAGCGGCCCGAGCCGGGTCTGATGGTGGTCCGCTTCAACCGCCCCGAAGTCCATAACGCACTCAACACCGCGACCTCGGAAGACCTCTACAAAGTGTTCGGCAAGCTCGCCTTCTATCCCGGCGACGTGCGCTGCGTGATCCTCACCGCCACCGGCGAGAAGGCCTTCAGCGCCGGCGGCGACCTGAAGGAACGCCAGGGCATGACCGACGAGCAATGGCGCGCGCAACATGCCATTATCGAGGAGGCTGCCTATTCGGTGATCAACTGTTCCGTTCCGGTGATTGCGGCGATCAACGGCGTCGCCTTCGGCGGCGGCTGCGAACTCGCGCTGTGCTGCGACTTCATCTACGCGGCGCGGCATGCGCGCTTCGCCTTGCCGGAGGTGACCCGGGGCATCATGCCGGGTGCGGGGGCGACGCAGAATTTGCCGCGCGCGGTCGGCGTGCGCCGCGCCAAGGAAATCATCATGAGCGGCCTGCCCTTCTCGGCTGAGCAGGCGCATGAATGGGGCATGGTCAACGAGGTCTGCGACGGCGCCGATCTGATGCCCAAGGTGATGAGCCTTGCGAAGACCATCTGCGACAACGCGCCGATCTCGGTCCGGCAGATCAAGAAGGCGGTCAATGCCTCGATGAACCTTGATTTGCAGAGCGGACTGGCATTCGAAATCCAGTGCTACGAACGCATGATATCGACCGAAGACCGCCACGAGGGCGTGCG
The DNA here is from genome assembly GCA_023430245.1 of Pseudomonadota bacterium. Taxonomy (GTDB): domain Bacteria; phylum Pseudomonadota; class Alphaproteobacteria; order Rhizobiales; family Xanthobacteraceae; genus Pseudorhodoplanes. Next base: position 3,409 of record JAEZBA010000508.1, on the reverse strand, counting down.
CGCCTTCAATGAAAAACGCAAGCCGGATTTCAAAGGGCGCTGATGTTTGGCCGGCAAACACAGGTGTTGGACGGACAGCAACAGCACATCTACACTGACTACGACAACGACGCCGAAGGGCGCATTCAGCGGACATGTCCGCCGATCCAACTGGGAGGAGATCTGATGTCATTCTGCAGACGTACCGCCATCCTGGCGCTGGCCGCGTCCGGTATCGCGATTGCGTCCGGCGCAGCGCTTGCGCAGGACAAATGGCCAAACCGCCCGATCACGCTGGTCGTGCCCTATCCGCCCGGCGCCTCCACCGATTTCATTGGCCGGCTGATCCGTGATCCGCTCGAGGAGCAACTGAAGGTCCCGGTGGTGGTCGAGAACAAGCCGGGTGCCGGCGGCACCATTGGCGCGGCGCAGGTCGCGAAGGCGGCACCCGACGGCTACACCTTCATGGTCACGGTGAACGCGCCGGTCACCATGAACGCGCACATGCAGAAGAATTTCCCGTTCGACCCGATGAAGTCGTTCACGCCGGTGATCAAGGTCGCCGACGTGGTGATGACGCTCGCGGTCAACGCCAAGTTGCCGGTCACCAACGTGCAGGAACTGATCGACTACGCGAAGAAGAATCCGGATCAGAAGATGAGCTTCGGCAGCGCGGGCATCGGCTCCGCGCATCACATCGCCGGCGAGTTGATCAAGCAGAAGACCGGCATCAACATGGTGCACGTGCCCTATCGCGGCGGCGGCCCGGCCATTGCCGACCTCGTGGCCGGCCACATCCCGATCAGCTTCGGCACCACGCCCGCGGTCCTGCCGCAGCACCAGGCCGGCACCATCCGCATTATTGGGCTGGTCGAGCAGAAGCGTTCGCCGGATCTGCCCGGTATTGCAACGGTCTCCGAAACGGTGCCCGGCGTTGTGACTTTCAACTGGCTGGGCGTGTTCGCGCCACTCGGTACGCCGAAGCCGATCGTCGACCGGGTGAATGCGATCATTTCCGAAGCAATCAAGAAGCCGGACATCATCGCCAAGATGAAGACTCAAGGGGCGACGCCGGTCGGCGGCACGCCGGAGGACCTGCAGAAGTCGATGCAGGAAGAATTCGATCACTGGACCAAGGTCATTCCGTCCATCGGCATCACGCCGCAATAGCTGGAAGACCACACATCGCGGCGCCCGCTTGTAACGGGCGCCGCTTTTATTTGAGGCGACATCATGTCTGAGCAGGACTTGCAGGGCCGCGCCGCGGTCGTCACCGGATCGGGCCGCAATATCGGGCGCGCCATCGCGCATGCGCTGGCGAAGAAAGGCGCGTCCGTCGTCGTCAACGGCTCCTCCAACAAGGACGCCGTCGACAATGTCGTCGCCGAGATCAACGCGGCGGGCGGCAAGGCCATCGGCGTGATGGCCGATGTCGGCAAGGACGCCGAATGCGGCAAGCTGATCCAGTCCTGCGTCGATGCGTTCGGCTCCGTCGACATCATGGTCAACAATGTCGGCATCCGCCGCTATCAGGCTTTTCTCGAGATCACGCCGGAAGACTGGAACAACGTTCTCGGCACCAATCTCAGTTCCGCCTTCTATCTGAGCCGCCACGCCATCCCGCATATGCGCAAGAACAAGTGGGGGCGGATCGTTCTGATTTCCGGCTTCGACGGCTTCTGGGCGCAGGTGACGCATCGCGCGCACAACATCACCTGCAAAGCCGGCATGCACGGACTGGCGAAGGCAATCGCGCGCGAATTCGGTCCCGACGGCATTACCGCGAATTGCGTGGTGCCCGGCGCGATCGATACCGAGCGGGACTGGAGCCAGTATCCGCATCAGGCCAAGGAGAAGATCCAGTCGGAGATCCCGCTCGGGCGTTTCGGCGATGTCGCGGAAGTCGCGGCGGCGGTGGCGTTTCTGGCGTCGCCGGGCGGCGGCTTCGTCTCGGGCCAGGCGACCCACGTCAATGGCGGCCATTACATGATCTGAGGACGTGTCGCCCCTGCTCCTCTTATCCCTCCCACGCTTGCGGACAAGAAAGACATAGCTCCGCCCTCCCTGTTCTTTAGCCGGCGCGGGCGCGCCCGTAGTCCCGTTTCGCATTCCTTCCCCTGGGTGAACCCAAGGGCGCGCGGAACGCCGGGCTTTCAGCCAAAGCCCATGGCCCCATGCGCGAGTGTTTAAGCGCATGAGCGATAGTCACCACGGACCGCCGAAAAGCGTCGGCGTTCCGCGCGCGGTGTGAGTGGCTTGCTCCGTGAGGCCCCCGGTGGTGTTACGTTTGCTAACCACCGCTGCGAGGATCTGCCTTAGGCCGCGCGAATGTGGCATCCGCCGCCATGGCTACCACGCCCTCAAGTGCCCGCGGCGTACCGCAGGCGGGACAACACGACTTGGGCCTCCGCTGCTGCGCTTGCGTCTCAAGCGCGAACAACGGCCACCGCATCCCGCCCCGCGTCTCATGACGCTGATCAGACGCCCCTTGGACGGGGCGGGATGATTGGACTATATTCCTATTATTCAGAGAATGTCAAGAGCGGGATTTCGCGCCCCTACGGGTGGACAGTCTTGGTTCTCGCTCTGCCGGCTCAGATGATCGGTTTCGCTGCGCTCAACCCATCCTACGCACGCCCGATTTGACATCGCAGTCTCCCTGCATAAGATCACCACAACACGATACATATGTATCGCAATACGGTACATTAGCAGGGAGGAGACGGTTCGCTGCGGCACGCAGCATCCGCATCGCACATGAAACGCATCGCACTCGAAGAACACTTCATGGCCCCCGGCTTCGAGCCGTACTGGCTGAAGACGGTCGAGGATGTCGCGCCGGAGCGTTATGCGCAGGTGCTGGCGCGGCTGAATGATTTCGGCGAGCAGCGGCTGGCCGCGATGGACACCTCCGGTATCGGCATGGCCGTGCTCTCGCTTGCCGGCCCCGGCGTGCAGATCGAGCCTGACAAGGCAAAGGCGACAAAGCTGGCGCGCCAGGGCAACGATTTCCTCGCGACGCAAATGCAGAAGAAGCCCGATCGCTATCTCGGCTTCGCGCATCTCGCGGTTCAGGACGCGAAGGCCGCGGCCGATGAACTGGAGCGCTGCGTGCGCGACCTGAAATTCTCCGGCGCCATGATCAACGGCCACACCAATGGGCAGTATCTCGATCATCCCGATACGTTCCCGCTGTGGGAGCGCGCCGAAGCGCTCGGCGTTCCGATCTACATCCATCCGGCCGACCCGATCACCCCGATGCCGGCGCTCGACGGCTATCGCGGCCTGAAGCGCGCCACCTGGGAATGGACGGTGGAAACCGGCACGCACGCGCTGCGCATCGTTTTCTCCGGCCTGTTCGATCGCTTCCCGAAAGCCAAGCTCGCGCTCGGCCATCTCGGCGAGACCCTGCCCTATCAGCTGTGGCGCT
>JAEZBA010000609.1 GCA_023430245.1 Pseudomonadota bacterium | reverse complement strand
AGCCGGCCGCGAATGAGGTTGAAGCCGCCCACCGGCTGGATGTCGGTCACCGGCCCTGTAAGCTGCACCCGCCCGCCGAGTTCCGCGTCGAGCCCTCGGCCGCGCACGAAGATGCGGGCAGGGGCGTTCACACCGATATTGAGCCGCAGCACGCTCGGCCGCGCCGAGGGCGTCGGCGTGCCGTCATTGGCCCGCGCGCGCTCCAGTGTCCGCTGTACGCCGGGCGGTGGGTTTCGGTGGATGACGTCGATGGAAGCAGCACCTCCGGCCAGATTGTCCGGCACGGTGATCTCCGCGCGCTCGACGTTGATCTCGCCTGCAAGAACCGGGTCCCGGGTCAGCGCGCCGGTAACTGCAAGGTTGCCGTTCACCGTCGCGACCACCATGTCGCCGTCTGCATAGCGCGCCTGGTTCAGCGCGACGCGGATGTCGGCCGGGAAGCCCGCCGCTGCGTTGGTCGAAATCGTACCGCTGGCGCTCAGACTACCGCCTGCCGACAGCGAGGCATTGGCGGAGCGGATGGTCACGGTCTCGCCGTCGATCGACGCCATCACGTTGATGTCGCGCAGGCCCACATTGCTTTCGGGATCAATCACCTGCGCGCCGTTGGTCGAGGCCATGCCGCGGATGACCGGCTGCTGGATGCTGCCTGACACAGAGCCGCTGAGTTGCACGACGCCGACGAGCTGCGTGCCGCGATCGGCAAGGAAGCGGTTCGCCAGCGACAGCGGTGCAGCACCGTTGAGGTTCACGGAAAGGCCGTTGCCGGACAGGGGCACCGTGCCGCTCGCGTCGAGCGACAAGCCAGCCGGGCCGGTGACGGAAACGGATGAAAGCGTCACCGCCTGGTCGGCGAAGCGGCCCGCTGCGGTCGCGTCCAGCGAAGCAATGCCGGCCGCCTGCAGGGGAGCGGCGCTGAGGCTGCTGCCGCGCAGGTTGAAATTCGCCTGCGGGGCGCTCGTCGTCCCGGCAACCCGCGCGGTTCCGGTGATGGTCCCGCCGAGGTTCTGGCCGGGCGCAACGCGGTTCAGCGCCGCCAGAGGAAACGCATTGAGGTCGATGTCCAGCGCGAGCTGGCCGTCATCGAGCGGCACGCCTCCGCGCACATTGGCGCGCAGGCCTTCCGGGCTGCTGACGGAGGCATCCACATTCAGCCGCTGCCCGGTCGTCTCGCCGCTCGCCCGCACGTTCAGGGAGCTCTGTCCGGCCTGTTGCAGCGCGGCGGCGGTGATGGCGTCGCCGTTAAGCGTGAACCGCGCGTTTGGCGCGTCGCGCTCGCCGGAAACTGTCGCTTCGGCGTTGAGCGTGCCGCCCAGGCCGAGGTCGGGGCGTACCAGATTGGCGATCGACAGCGGCAGCCGTGCGATCGACACGTCGAGATCGATGGTACGCGCGATGCTTCCATTCGCCGAAATGCGTCCGCCCGCGACATCGACGGCCAGCGAATCAATCTCGATATTGTCACCGACGATCAGGAGCGATGCCGGTTCCAGCAGGCGGGCGGTGACGACGCCCTGGCCGAGCGACGCTTCCTCGAGACCGATGCGGAACCCTTCACCTTCTGGCGAAAGCGCTCCGCGCGCCCGAGCCTGGGTGCCGTTGTCCAGCCTTGCGTCGGCCTCGAAGGCGGTGGTCTCGCCGCTGCTCCGTGCCGTTGCGTTCAGCGTAGCCACGTCGACCCCGCCGGCTACCAGCGCCTGCGCGTTGACCGTGCCGTTGACGACGGGCACACCGAAGAGATCCTCGAGCTGCGCCCGCACATCGGCCTGGCCGAGTTGCGTTTCGCCCATGCGGAAGCCGCGCACGGTCGCCTCCGCCGTTGCGTTCTGTTTGCCTTCCTCGGTTGAGGAAAGCGCCACAGTCGCATCGACGGCGCCCGCCGCTTCGACGAGGAAAAGCGCTGCAGCCGTCGAGATGTCTGCGGCGTCCACGGCGAGATCGCCGTCAAGCAGGCCGGTCGGGCCCTGCGTGACCGATCCGGTGAGCCGCGCGCCGCCGGCGGTGAATTCCAGGTCGCTTAGGCGGCGCTCGCCGGCCGCTGAAGCAACGCCAGCCGAGAGCTGGACGCGCACGCCGTCGAGGAAGGCGTCGCCGCCGACCGTGCCAGCAACCGCGCCGCCATCGAGCGTGCCGTCGAAGGCGATCTGCGCCTGCGTCAGGCGCTTGCCCGCGAGGCTGCCGTCGGCCACCCGCGCCAGCGTGTTGATGGCGATCGGCCCTTCGCTGCCGGAAAGCCGTCCGCGCGCTTCAAGTCGGCCCTGCGCCTGTTGCGATACGAGCGCGAGGTCGGAAAGGGTCAGCGCATAGTCGAAATCGGCCGCGCCCGTGGCGATTGTGCCGTCCGCGGTCAATTCGATGCGCTCGTTGCCGACGCGCAGGTTCTCGGCGGCCAGCCCGTTCTCGCCGCGCGCGACCCGGCCGGTGATCGTTGTTTCCCCGCCAAGAAGATTGTCGGCAGCCTCGATCCCAATGCGCAGTTCTCTGGCCGAACTGTCGATCGTCAGGTCGAAAGCGCCGCTCACAGGCCGCACCTCGCCACTGGCACGCAGGTCAAGAGCACCCTGCAGGT
>JAEZBA010000591.1 GCA_023430245.1 Pseudomonadota bacterium | reverse complement strand
GTCCATGGTCGCTGCGCCGTCGGAGGCACGGCGGGTATAGTGAGAATAATCGAGGCGCTGGCTGACGGTCACTGCAGCACCACGCGGCTCTTGGTGCGGTAGACCCGCTTACCCGCGCGGGCCACTTCGATAATCAGCGTCCATTGTCCTGCGTCCGCTTCGGTCGCACCTCGGAAGCCGCTGTCCGCCATCCGGGAGAGCGAGATGTCGTGATCCAACCGCGCGTTCAGCGGATGCGCCAGGCGTGCGGTCAGATCAATGCCGTGCACCGGCGCCAGCTTTGCGTCCTTCACGCTGACCGTCAGAACCGCTTCTCCCGCCGGGTTCCGTACGATCCGCCCATCGACCTGCCAGTTCAGTGCCTCTTGGGCAGCGGCCGCCTCGGCTTCCTGCTTGTAGGCAAGTCCCGCCTTGTAGGACGACGACGTCTCGGTTCCGGCGAATGTCGTGATTGCGGCGTACATCATGATCGCGTTCACGGTCGCGACGATGCCGAAAAAGCCGATGAAGCAGAGGAGCACGGTTGTCCCGGTCACCTTGCGCGCGGTCTTCGGGAGGGCCGCCCTGGATGTCATTTTGCTCGCTCCGGTGCACGGAAATGATCCCGCGCCTGCGCCCATTCACGCGACTCGAGATCGAGGACATGGAACACGATCGGCGTGGAGGCCGGCGGCGCGAACTCGTAATTATTGACCAGGACGCGGAATTCGCGCGACTGATCCGGCCCGACCTCCACCACCCGCGCCGCGCCAAGCGGCAATCCGACGATTTCAACCACTGTCGCCGGCACGCCTTCAACCGACACGGCAAATCGGCGGGTTTCGAAGCGCTTGTTGAGAATGCGTATGGTATAGCCGTTGCGGATCGCGCCGTCGGCTAGTCGCACGAACACCGGATTGCGATCGTGGATGACATTCACATCGAAGGCGTGACGGGTCAGCAGCGCATACAGCATGATGCCGCCAACCGCCGCGATGATCAGCGCATACATGACGGTGCGGGTGCGGATGATTTTCTGGACCGGAGCTTCGCCCGCAATCCGACGCTTCAGATTGACCTCGCTGTCGTAGCCGATCAGCCGTGTCGGCCGGCCGATCTTCTCCATGATGTTGTCGCAGGCATCGATGCAGAGGCCGCACTGAATACATTCAAGCTGCGAGCCGTTGCGAATATCCACACCGGTCGGGCAGACATTCACGCATTGGCGGCAATCGATGCAGTCGCCGGCGGGCAGGCCTTCCAGCCGCAATTGCTCGCTCTTCTTGACCGATGCGCGCGGTTCGCCGCGGTCGAACCGGTATGCGACATTGAGTGCGTATTCGTCGGTGAGCGCGGCCTGAATGCGGGGCCACGGACACATATAGGTGCAGACCTGCTCGCGCATATGGCCGGCGAGGGTGTAGGTCGTGGCCGTCAGCAACGCGATCCAGCCATAGGCGATCAGCGGCGCGTGCCCGGTCGCGAGATCCTTTACCAGCGTCGGCGCATCGGCGAAGTACAGAACCCAGGCGCCGCCGGTCCACCACGCCACCATCAGCCAGAGAAAGTGTTTCACCGCCTTGCGTGCGATGCGCTGGGCCGTCCAGGGACCGGCATCCGCCTGAATCTGTTCGCGACGGTCGCCTTCGACGAAGCGTTCGATGGCGAGAAACAAGTCCGTCCATACGGTCTGTGGGCATAGATAACCGCACCAGACGCGCCCGGCGACGGCGTTCATGAGGAACAGCACCATCGCCGCGATAATCAGAAGCCCCGTGAAGAAGTAGACTTCCTGCGGCCAGATCTCGATGAAGAAGAAATAGAAGCGCCGTCCTGGGAAGTCGATCAGGACCGCCTGATCCGGCGCATCAGGGCCTCGGTTCCATCTTACGAACGGCAGAAAGTAATAGATCGCCAGCGTGACGACGAGCACAGCCCATTTGATACGACGGAACGTGCCGTGGACGCTCTGCGGATAGATTTTCCGGCGCGCGGCGTAGAGTGGCGGCTCGATCTCGTGCGGATCATCGGCAGGCGGCTGAGGCGCGCTCCCGGTCGGTCCGGGTACGCCCTTTGGCTTCTGCCGATGATCGATGACGAGTTCAACCATGGTGGTTACTTCTGACCGCCACCCAGCGTGTGCACATAGACCGCGAGCGACTTGATCGTGGTGTCGTCCAGTCTCGGCGCCCAGTGCGGCATCATCGCGCCGCGGCCGTTCATCAGGCCTTCGACGATGACGTCCTGACCGGACCCGTAAAGCCAGATCTGATCGGTCAGGTCGGGTGCGCCGATCTCGCGATTACCCTTGCCGGCTTCGCCGTGGCAGGCTGCACAATTGTCGGCAAATACCTTCTTGCCACGTTCAAGATCGGCGCCGGGCGTGACTGGCAGGCCAGACAGCGAGCGGGTGTACTCGGCGACGGCGAGAATGTCCGGGCGCTCCAGCAGCTTGTCGCGTCCGAATGCCGGCATCGACCCCTGGCGGGACTTTTCGTCGGTTGACCGGACGCCATGACGAATGGTGTAGACGATATCATCAAGGGTGCCGCCCCAGAGCCAGTCGTCGTCATTGAGGTTGGGATATCCCTTCGCACCGCCGCCGCCGGCGCCGTGACAGGGCGCGCAATTGTCGGCAAAGGCGGCCCGGCCCTGGGCGCGTGCGAAGTCGAGCATTTGCTGATCCGCGACGATCTCCTGCAGCGGAGCCGCTGCTATGCGGCTCTCCATCCCGGCGCGCTTGGCGCGCAGCTCTGCAAGATCGGTCGCAACGGCCGAGCGCGAATTCCAGCCGAAGGCGCCTTGCGTGTAGTTGGTCAGAAGTGGCCACGACGGGTACACGATCCAGTAGCCGATCGACCAGATGATCGTCAGGTAGAATGTCCACAGCCACCAGCGCGGCAATGGATTGTTCAGTTCGCGAATGCCGTCCCATTCGTGCCCGGTGGTTTCGACGCCGGTGACTTTGTCTATGTCGCGCTTGGCCATTTCAGTCGTCCTCACGCAGGGGCATGCGCGCTGCCTCGTCGAACTTCTTCTTGTTCGACGGCCAGAACGCGTAGACAAGAACGAGCAGGAACACCGCTACGAAGTAGACGAGGCCCCATGTCTGGGCGAATTCGGCGAGGGTCTTGTAGGTTTCGGCCATCGTTGCCTCAGCGGATATTGGCTTTGTTGTCGTAAAGCTTGAAGTCGACGAGTGTGCCGAGCATCTGCAGGTACGCGATCAAGGCATCGGCTTCCGAGATCGCGCCGGGATTGCCGTCAAAGTCGCGCGACTGCACGTTCGGATATCGCTTCTGCAAAGCCTCGGCGTCCGGATGATCTGCGCCCGCCTGCGCCCGTAAGTCGCCGACGGCATTGGCAATCATCTCCTTCGAATAGGGGACGCCAAGGACCGCCTGCACCTTCAGGTCGTCGGCGATGTGCTTGTAATCAAGCTCGTTGCGCGCGAGCCATGGATAGGCCGGCATCACCGTGCCAGGGACGACCGACTTCGGGGACTTGAGATGATCCCGGTGCCATTCGTCGGAATATTTGCCGCCAACCCGGGCGAGATCCGGACCCGTGCGCTTCGATCCCCACTGGAACGGCCGGTCATACATGCTCTCGGCGGCGAGAGAATAATGCCCGTAGCGCTCGACCTCGTCGCGCATCGTGCGGATCATCTGCGAGTGGCAATTGTAGCAGCCCTCCCGCACGTAGATGTTGCGGCCGGCAAGTTCGAGCGGCGTATAGGGCCGCATGCCGGATACCTTTTCGATCGTGCTCTTGAGATAGAAGAGCGGCACGATTTCGACGAGGCCGCCGATCGAGATGACGATTAGAACGCCGATCAGAAGGACGATCGAGTTCTTTTCGAAAATGGCGTGTTTCGACCAGAGAGACATGTGAGATTACTCCGCCGGGACCAGTGCGGCCGAATCGGTTTCCCTGGATTGCGGCGCTTCCTCGCCGGAAGCGACCGTCATCCAGAGGTTGAAGACCATGATCAGCGCGCCGGCGAGGAACAGGATGCCGCCGATGGCGCGAATGACGTAGAAGGGATGCATCGCCTCGACGGTCTCGATGAACGAATATTCGAGGAAGCCAAGGCTGGTATAGGCGCGCCACATCAGGCCCTGCAGGATGCCGGACACCCACATCGCCGAGATGTAGAGCACGATGCCGATGGTCGAGATCCAGAAGTGCCAGTTGACGAGCTTGAGCGAATAGAGCTCGCGCTTGTGCCAGAGCCACGGCACGAGGCAGTAGATCGCGCCGAAGGACACATATCCGACCCAGCCGAGCGCGCCAGAATGCACGTGGCCGATGGTCCAGTCCGTATAGTGCGAAAGCGAGT
>JAEZBA010000542.1 GCA_023430245.1 Pseudomonadota bacterium | reverse complement strand
CTATACGGCCGGCTTCATGTTCGCCTTCCTGATGTTGAACTTTCTCTATTTCAAGCATGTGCTGAAAGATCCGCAGGTCGCCGAGGAAACGCTGCTCGGCAACATCAGGCTCAGCATAGAGACTCATGGCGACATGACGTCCTATCTGACGCTGCTGCTGGCGACGCTTGGCATCATGATCGGGCTGTTCACGGTCACCGGCTTTATCAATCGCATGGGCGCCACGCTGCTCGATCTCGGCTCGTGGAATATCCTGGCCATGATCGCGATGGCCTATATTTTCGGCTGGCTGGTCGGTGCGGGTTTGCCTCCGACGGCGACCTATATCATCGGCGCCGTCATCATTGTGCAGCCGCTGGTCTCTCTTGGCGTCAACCCGTGGGTTGCGCATTTCTTCGTGTTCCTGATTTCGGTCTGGGGGGAGCTGTCGCCGCCGACGTCGCTGACGGCGGCGATATCGGCGCGCATCGCGGAGGCATCGTTCATGAGAACGATGTGGGAGGCGCTCAAAATCTGCCTGCCGATCACGCTGATGACGTTCGCGATCTTCACCCGCTCGAACATGGTGGTCACGACCGGCTGGCTGCAAGTCTACGACACGGTGCTGGTCATGGTCGGCACCTGCGGTTTCGCCTTCGCGATGTTTGGTCGCTTCCTGATCAACCGGCTGGGCGATATCGGGCTGCGCCTGCTCACGGGAGCATTGTCGCTGTTCGTGCTGTTTTATCCGAACGACAACTGGGCGATCGCGGCGGCGCCCTTCGCAGCAATCGCGACCATCATCGGCATCTGGCGGCACCGGACTATCGCTCCGCCGGCAACGCTGGCCGAACATTCGGAGGTCGCCGACGCGAGCGGCGATTTGTCCGCGCTTGCCGCCGAGGCAAAGCGCGACATGGGCTGATGGGCACAAGAAAAAGGGCCGCTCGCCGGAGCGGCCCTTCATAATACGTCGTCATCGTTCTCGCGGCTACTGGAGACGCGCGGCCAGGCTTCCGAAGCCCATCGCCCGTGCGAGCGTGACCGCTTCGCGTTTCTGCTCCTGATCGAGGGAATTGACGAGCGGCCGTGCCGCAGACACCAGGCGGCGCATGGACGAGGCGCTCATCGCCATTTCGGTCGCGCGCGTTCCCACCCGACCGAAGAAACCGGTACCTCCGGACGCGTCCGCCTCCTGCTGACGGTCACCCTGACTCACCACCGAGCGCAGAGCTGCCTCAACTCGTGGCCAATGCTTCTCCTGCGCGGGCGTGAGACGCAGCGCGGCCTTGAAGCGGGCGATACCGGCCTCGAGCCGACCCGGATCGGCATAGGCCGGGACGGAGGTTGCGATGGACCCGGAAAAAGCCAGCACGAATAGACCGGCGACAAACGCCTTCCACATTGAAAACCCCGCGATGTCTGTGATTGCTGCAGCGCGGGATAGCGCAGCCGGGAGGGCCGGACAACAGGGAACCGGTTAACGCCGGATCAATAAATCTTTCAAAATCCGACACTTAATGCGGCCGGAAAAAGGCACTGCAGCGTAAGCGTCGTTCTTGCGATATCTCGGAGACGCCCTTTGCATCCGCGCCGGTCCTCGCGAGCGCTTCGCGAACCTTCACGAAGCGACTTGCTGACTGGCTTGCGGAAACCAAAGATGGCCCTGCTTTCCTTCCCGTGGGGAAGGAAAGCAAGACACAAGGACTATCCCACATCCGTGGAATGGATCCGCCGGCGGCCGTCGGCATTGCGGCTCTGCCGGCTGATCAGCTTGTTGAGCGCGCCCAGATAGGCCTTGGCGGACGCCACCAGCGTATCGGGATCGGCACCGCGCGAGGTGACCGAATAATCGCCTTGCGCGAGGCGCACGGAGACTTCCGCCTGCGCATCGGTGCCCTCGGTCACCGCATGCACCTGATACAATTCCAGCACCGCCTCGTGCGGCACCAGCGCCTTGATGGCGTTGAAGATCGCATCCACCGGACCGTTGCCGGTCGACTGCACCGTCTGCTGCCGGCCGTCGATATCGAGTTCCAGCGTCGCCGATTGCGGACCGCGGGTGCCGGCGATCACCGTCAGCGAGGTCAGCGTGATGCGGTCGTGCTCGTGCGCGATCTCCTCATCGACCAGCGCCTCGATGTCTTCGTCATAGATGTGCTTCTTGCGGTCGGCCAACGCCTTGAACCGCACGAAGGCATCTTCCAGCTGGTTGGCGGCGAGTTTGTACCCCAGCTCTTCCAGCTTGTGCACGAAAGCGTGGCGGCCGGAATGCTTGCCCATGACCAGCGAGGTCTGCTTCACGCCCACGCTTTCCGGCAGCATGATCTCGTAGGTCTGGGTATTTTTCAGCATGCCGTCCTGATGGATGCCGCTCTCATGCGCGAAGGCATTCCGTCCGACGATCGCCTTGTTGTATTGCACCGGGAACGAGGTCGCGGCCGACACCAGCTTCGAAGCGCGCGTCAGCATAGTGGCGTCGATGCCGGTCCAGTACGGCAGCACGTCGTTGCGGGTCCTGATCGCCATCACGATCTCTTCCAGCGCGGCATTGCCGGCCCGCTCGCCGATGCCGTTGACGGTGCATTCGATCTGCCGCGCGCCGCCGGACACTCCGGCCAGCGAATTCGCCACCGCCATGCCGAGATCGTCATGGCAATGCACCGAAAACACTGCGCGGTCCGAATTCGGCACCCGCTCGCGCACCATCCGGAACAAAGCCGCGTATTCCTCCGGCGTGGTGTAACCCACCGTGTCGGGGATGTTGATCGTGGTGGCGCCGGCATTGATCGCTGCCTCGACGCAGCGGCACAGGAAATCGTGCTCGGTGCGGGTGCCGTCCTCCGCCGACCATTCGACATCGTCGGTGTGATTGCGCGCACGCGTGACCTGCGCGATCACCATCTCATAGACCTCGTGCGGCTCCTTCTGGAGCTTGTATTTCATGTGGACGGGCGAGGTGGACAGGAAGGTATGGATGCGCTTGCGGGCAGCGGGCCTGATCGCCTCGGCGCAGCGGTCGATATCCTTCGGCGCGGCGCGGGAC
>JAEZBA010000507.1 GCA_023430245.1 Pseudomonadota bacterium | reverse complement strand
ACCATCGGCCAGAACGGCCACCTCGAATATCGCCCGGTGTGTCCGCTCGGCACCACGAAATGCGGGCCGCGGGCTGATTCAGCTCTATCGTTATTCGCTGTCGCCGCTGATCGGATTTCATTGCCGGCATCTGCCGACCTGTTCCGAGTACGGCGATGATGCACTGCGGCGTCACGGCCTTTGGGCCGGGGGATGGATGACGCTCGGCCGGCTGTGCCGATGTCATCCCTACGGGACCTCGGGTCTCGATTTTGTTCCTTCGGAACCGCCGGCCAAGGCGCGCTGGTTCCTGCCCTGGCGCTATGCGCGTTGGCGGTCGACCAACGAAACCCCACCAGCGGCGGACACCTGATCTGGGGCGCGCCGCGCCGGACGTCCGGGCCGCGGCTGCATCCATGCTCGCACCAGATCGAGCAGACAGACCGCAAGTCCTGCTCCGAGTACGTACCAGCCGGGTCGGATCGCCAGATCGAAATCGAATATGGTCGACAGTACCGTCATCGGCGAGACCTTGTACCAGAGCGCGATGCCCACCGCCTCGCCAAGAAAGGTCGCAAGCGACACGCCGAGCGTCATGATGAACAGCGTCAGCGTCGACAATTCCGGCCCCTTCCAGGCGGCGAGTGCGCGATAAACCATCAGCCAGAGGAACAATCCGGTGATGGTCGCGGGCAGCGTGAAGTCGGCCTTGGTCTGCTGGAAGAAGTGGAAGAGCGACAAGAACGTCACCGCGTAGGTCAGCTGGTGGAGGCGCCGCCAGTGCAGCGCGCCCAGCCGTCTCACCATCGTATCGTTCGACGTGATCGCAAGCGCCAGCAGTCCAAGCCAGGCGACGAACCCGACCGTGAGGTAAAGCCGCTTGACGATTTCAAGCGCGACCTTGACGAGATCGAAGCGCTCGTCGGCGATGTACAGCAAAATGTGCAATGTCGCATAAACGAAGGCGCCGACGCCGATCATGCGGCGCACGTCGATCAGCCCGCCGAAGCGCCCACTGCGTCGCAGCGGCGTGATCAGGAGCGCGACCAGCATAAAGATCAGCGACCAATAGCCGGTCCGGTGCACGAGATCGTTCAGCACGCGCGGCGCAAGCGTGTGCGAGAACCAGGCCTGCAGCGCAAGCGCGACCGGAATCAGCAGCAGCGCAAGCGCGGCGAGCCGCATCGGCGAAATCCGCCCGCGCCGGTCGCGCCAGAACTGGTACCAATGCGTGGTCATCCCGGGCGACTAACATATGGGGCAGCGAGCGCGAAGCACGCATTCGGTCTCTGACGCGGATGTGACTGTGCCACGCGAACCGAACGCAGCGTCTGGCGTCACGCCGTGGCTTTGCGCTTCTGTTGCTGCGGCTTGGCGATCGCGGCCAGCAGCGCCTTTTTCAGTTCCGCGATGTCGTAGGGCTTGCGCACCACCGGCAGCCCCCGCGGCAGCGGCTTGTCGACCGCGTTGTAATATCCGGTAGTCAGCACCACCGGCAGATCGGGATAATCTTTGCCGATCTGGTGCGCGAGTTCGACGCCGTTCATGCCGCCCGGCATCACGACGTCGGAAAACACCAGATCGAATTGCTCGCCGGCCCGCAGCACCTCGAGCGCGGTCTGCGCACTCGCAACCCGCGTCACCTGATAACCGAGTTCGTTCAACAGCGCCGTGGCGATATCGGCGACTTCCGTATTATCCTCCACCACCAGCACCGTACCTGCGGCAACCGGCACGGTGTCGCCGATCCGCGCCGGCGCCGAACGCTGCGGCTGTTCGGGTGAGCGCGGCAAATAGAGCGTGAACACCGCGCCCTGTCCGGCCCGGCTCGCCACCGTGACGGTGCCGCCGCTCTGCTTGGCGAAGCCATAGACCTGGCTCAGTCCCAGGCCGGTACCCTTGCCCACCTCCTTGGTGGTGAAGAACGGCTCGAAAATCTTTGCAATGGTCTCGCGCGGGATTCCGCAGCCGGTATCGCTGATCGACAAGGCGACGAATTCACCCTCCAGCTTGTCATGCGCCGCATCGCCGCGCAGCCGCACCGGCCGCACCGAAATCTCGATCACGCCGCCATTGGGCATGGCGTCGCGGGCGTTGACCGCGAGATTGAGCACGGCGAGTTCGAGTTCGCTCTGGTCGACGCGCACCGGCGCAATGGTCTCCGGCACGTCGATCCGGATTTCGATGTCGCCGCGCAGCGAGGGTGCGAGCAGCGAACGGAAGTCGCGGACGCGTCCGGCCAGATCGATGGTCGCCGGCGACAGATTCTGCTTGCGCGAAAATGTCAGCAATTGCCGCACCAGATTTTCCCCGCGTTGCGAGGCAGTCTCGATCATGTCGAGCTTGCGAATGAGCTTGGGCTCGCTCAATTCGCGCCGCAAGCGATGCACATTGCCCTTCACGATCATCAGGATGTTGTTGAAGTCGTGCGCGACGCCGCCGGTCAATTGCCCGATCGCCTCCATGCGCTGGGCCTGGCGCAGCGCACCTTCGGCGGCAGCCCGGCGGCCTTCCTCCTCGTAGAGCTTGCGCGTGCGTTCGAGCGCCACCCAGATCGCCGCCAGCAACAAGGCGGTGACTGGCAATCCGAAGGCGAGATAGCCCGCCATGGTGGTCAGCCATTCGGCACGGATGGCACCGGTCTCGGTTCCCGCCAGAACGAAGACAGGCAGCTCCGGCAGCTTCTTCCAGGTCAGCCGCCTTTCGATCCCGTCCGTCGGCGACACCCGCGTGGTGAAGCCACCCCACGGATTGTTGCGCATCGCCTCGGTGAGCGGAGTCGTGACCGGTTGGCTCGTATTTGAGCCGAGTGACGGATGCCGCGCCAGCAGCGCGCCATCTGCCCGTACCAGCGAGGCATATCCACCGGAATAGGGCGATTGCAGCTTGTCGAAAAACTGCTCGAAATAAGACGGACGGATCGACAATTGGACAACACCGCGAAACGCCCCATCCGGGCTCGGACGCGCGCGGCTGACGCTGAAGAAATCCTCGCCGGGATAAGGTGCGCGCGGCCGCAATACTTCTCCGACGAAGATGTCGTCGCTGTTGCCGGTATGCGCCTGGAAATAGTCGCGGTCGGCGAAATTCAGACCCGGCGGTTGCGGATAGGCGAGCGAATTCACCAACGCCCGCCCGTTGCGGTCGAATACCCAGAGCGACTTGAATTGCGGCGACTGCGTCAGCTCGCGCAGCCGCCCGTGCAGCCGCGCCTCGTCGGCCACAATCTCGTCGTCCGACATGCCGCGAACGATCTCGTTGGTCTCGGCAATGCCGCGCTCGATGGTCTCGAACACCTTCAGCGCGTGTTCCTGCAGGATATTGACGGTCCGCTCCAACCGCTCATCGGCGACCTGATGCAGATGCCGATAGTCGGTGACAGCAAGGAAGGAGAACAGAATAACCGGGAGGACGAAGGCCGCCACCATGGCGAGCCGCAACGACCGGATAGCGGAGGCTTGCGCAGTGTCCATCAATGTCCAGGCACAGGTTCCAAAGCGTGGATCGGCCGGGCAAGCGGCGTCGCCCGGCCGGTAAAGCCTGTCTCCGCGCCGTGAACGCGCATCCCGGCTCAAGGTTCCGGCGGCGATGGAGAAATTTTCGAAGTCGTCGGCCGAAGCCTCAGACCCGGCCCCCGCCGCAGCGCGCCGGGGCGTCGCCCAGCGCTTCGGACAGCCCCTGGGTCGACAGCCGTGTCTCGCGCGACCACGAATCCTGCTCCTCGCGTAACACAATTGCGTCGCTTGCCGCCGCCCGTGCAAGCGCGTCGGCCGCCACCGGCTGCACCCTGAGTTCGGTGGCCGCATCGGGCCGGCGTCCCTCGTTGAACATCAGCACGAAGGCTTCGCCCGAGGTCATCCGCATCGCCACACGGACCCCCTGCTCGCTGGAAGGCAGTTCGCGCCGCAAGGTGACGGACGGACGTTGGCCGGCGATGCAATCGATGCCGATGATCGTGGTCCGGTATTCGTCGCGATTGGATTGCGAGGGCTGGGTCAGCGATTTCACGATGGTGAACTTGCCGTCCGCCACCGGAATGCGCAGCCACCGGGTTTCGAAGGAATCCCCCGGCACGATGCCGTAGCGGGTCAGTTCCTCCTCGGTCAGCCAGTGCACGCGGTTATGCGGCGTCTTGATCGCAAGATCGATCAGCGCGGGATCGACCCCGGCCAACGCGACATATTGCCGGAGCAGTTCGTAGGAACGCAGTTCCGCGTCCCGGGTCGCCGCCGCACTCGGGCGCGCCGTTGTACGGCCGGCTTCCCGAACCGGCACCAGCCGGCTCGCATGGACGCCGAATTTGGCGCCCGGGCCGATCAGGCGCGCAGAAGCGCCTATCAAGGCATAGCCGCAGCCGGAGGCGCAGATGCCGCGATCGACCTTGAGCGCGGCCTTCAGCACCCGTCCCGAGGCCATCAGCTTGCGGCAGGCCGCATCGGCGCGCGCACGAGCCCGGCAGCCCTCCGGCAATGTCTGCCCGATCCCCGCAGTCATGCGGCGCTCGCGCAACAGGTTGCCGGTTGCAATCGAGGGCTGCAATTCCCCGCCCGGTGAATGGAAAAAGATCGGCAAGCCGCGACGCGCCGGGACATTCAGGAATTCGCTCAGCCGCTCATGCACATCGGGATCGAAGGTGCCTTCTGCCGCGATCCAGGTGTCGCAGCCCGGGCCGCAGGCATCCGCCCCGCCCTTCGCGACAAAGAAGATCATCGGCTCGTGCTTGAACCCGCCGCGCGATTTTTGCGCAGGCTGCGCGAATGCGGCCGTCGCGGCCGGCAAAACCGCCAGCACGGCTATGGCAATGAGGCGAAAACCGATCATGAAGCGTGGCCCGGGCGACAGCGGTGATGCTTGGCGATGCTGGTGGCGGAAACGCGGCAGCACGGCTGCGAATACATTATTTTCCGGTCACGTTCGGGGCACAACGCTGTCAGACGCTACCGCGTTACGAAGTAGAAATCCTCCCGTCCGGGCAGCGAGCCATAGGTGAACGGCTCCTGCCGGCCGCCGGTGGCGTCCATCACGTCGTCGCGCACCAGACGGAAGATCTTGTTGATCTCCACATCCGGGGTTGAGAGCCGCTTGGTCAGCGCGGCGGCGAAGGGACTGTTGCGGCCGTCGCCATCGAGCGCGGTCTGACCATGCTTGGCGGCATAGACCACAAGCGTCGCGCCTTCCGGCTCGATCCGGCCGAGCCCGCGTCCGATCGAGCGGGTCGCAACGGTTCGCCGCATCTGCGCGGCAAACGGATTGTCGCGGCAGGCGTCGAGCACCACGAGCTTGATCTTGCGCGCGCTTTCCAGCGAGACTAGCACCTGCTCCAGCGTGACGGCTTCGAGCGGCGCGTCGCGGTCGGCTTCGAGCCGTGCATCGACCGGCACCAGATAGTTCACGCCGCCGATCTCGATACCGTGCCCGGCATAATACACCATCGCCCAGTCGGCCTTTTCGGCCTCGCGGGAAAATTCACGCAAGGCTGCGATCAGATTCTCGCGCGTGGCGTCGTTGACCGTCACGACGGATTGAAAACCGATCGCACGCAGCGATTCCCCCACCGCGCGAGCATCCTGCCCGGGATTGGCGAGCGGTGCGACGTGGCGATAGGCGGAATTTCCGATCACGAGCGCAACGCGGCGCTCCGCCGCCGGTCGCACGAGGATCGGCGCGGCAGGCACCGGCAGTGGCGACACCACCGTCTGCGGCGCAGCGGCGACAAGTCGGCCGGCCGGCGATGTCGTGCCATCGAGGGCGGCCAGCGCCTTGCGCGCCGCCGCGTGCGCGGACTTTGATCGCGCGCCACGCGCCGTCAGTGCCTTTTCGTAATCGGCCCGTGCGCGCGCGGGATCGCCGCGTTGCTCGTGGACCCTGCCGCGCTCGACGTAGCCCTCCGGTTCGAAGGGATAACGCTGCAGAAAATCGTTCAGATCGGAAAGCGCCCGATCAAGATCTCCGCTCACACGATAGATGATGCCGCGACGGAGCTTGCTCCAGACCGATCCGGTATCGCGACGAACCGATTCGTCGGCATCGTCGAGTGCGCGCCGCAGATCGCCCTTTTCCTGCCAGATATGCGCCCGCGTCTCGAAATACGCAGCCGCGGGCAGAAGGTTCAAGGCGATGTTGACATCGGCCAGAGCACGATCAAAGTCGCCGAGCACACGATGAAAGCGCGCGCGCGCCACGTAATGAAAGGCAAATTTCGGATCGAGTTCGATCGCCTTTTCGAAATCCGCAAACGCGTTCTGGCGGTCGTCGAGCCCCCCATAAGCGCGTGCGCGATTGGTCAGCGCCATGCTTGACGTCGGCTTGATCGCGAGCGCGGCGCTGAAATCGGCGATCGCCTCGTTGTAATCCTCCTGCTGGAAGCGCAGCAATCCACGTTCGATCAGGGTATCGGAATCGTGCGGGTTCAGGCGCAAGGCCTGGGCAAAGTCTTCCAGCGCGCGCTCGGTTTCGGCCGCATCCCGCAGGAAAATCGCGCGGCTGGTATAGAATTCGGCCTCCTTC
Organism: Pseudomonadota bacterium; assembly: GCA_023430245.1. GTDB lineage: Bacteria > Pseudomonadota > Alphaproteobacteria > Rhizobiales > Xanthobacteraceae > Pseudorhodoplanes. The sequence goes on along the minus strand of JAEZBA010000507.1, from coordinate 923 downwards.
GGTGCGAGTTTGATGGCGCGTTCGAAATCCGCGAGCGCCCGCGTGCGCTCATCCTTGTCGCCATAAGCGCGACCGCGCATCGCATAGGCTCGCGCGAGATCCGGTTTCAAACCGATGGCGGATGTGAAATCGGCAATTGCCTTGTCATGCTCGACGCGCCCCATCCAGTACAATCCGCGACCGACATAGCTGTCGAGATGGTTCGGATTGAGCCGCAGCACCTGGTTATAGTCCTCGGCTGCGGCCGGGTCGGACAGATGGCTCAGCGCGACCGCGCGATTGTAATAAAGGCTTGCGGATTTAGGCCATGTCTTGATCCCGTCGCTATAGACCTTGATCGCTCGCGCGTGATCGCCTTTGCAGTCGCTGAGCACCACGCCGACCTGAGCGAAGTTGATCTCGTCGCGTTTCAGCGACAACGCCTTCTCGGCATCGGCCAGGGCCAGGTCGCACTCTTGCTTAGCCTGCCAGGCGCGCGAGCGGTTGGCGTGGTACGCTTCGAGGTCGCGACCGCCGTGCTTGATCAGCGCGGTGCAGGCCTTGAGCTGTTCATCCGGGGATCCGTCGCGGCATGTGTCGACCTGGCGCTTTTGCTGCGCATGGGCGCCGGAGATCGGAACAGTGGCAAACAGTGCGAACAAACAGGCCAACGAAACGATCGATCGAAACGTCATGGCTCGAACTTTCGGAACTTTCAAATTTGGGAAAGAATAGGCCAGCCAGCGCGACGGTAAAGCACAACCGATGCCTCACCCTTTGACAATCGTGTTATTGTGACTTTGATCCTATAGCGTCTGCGGCGGCGGCCGTCTCTCCCGCGGCCCGTTTCCGCTGTGCGATCCTTTGCCGATTGCTCCTTTGCCAATTGCCCTTCCCTCATCGTTTGCTATATGCCTGAACGACATCCGCTTACCCGCGCTCGT
>JAEZBA010000481.1 GCA_023430245.1 Pseudomonadota bacterium | reverse complement strand
GGTCCGATCTGTCCGCCGGTCAATGCCATGGAGCGCACAATGGAATGGACATGGCTGTCATGCCACCCGTTCGCCTGCGCGCCAGACAGCGCGCACGGCAGGAACGTCGTCGGCGACGTGGACACGGATCAAATCGGCGCGCTTGCCAGCGGCAATCGCTCCGCGATCGGAGAAGCCCACGGCCTCGGCCGGTGTCTTGGTCACCGTGCGGATGGCAGCGGCAAGATCGATACCGGGAACGAACTTTGGCATGGTCACGGCGGCGGCAAGCAGGCTCGATGGGACATAATCCGAGGACAGGATGTCGAGCAAGCCTTCCCGTGCGAGATCGGCGGTGGCGATGTTTCCGGAGTGAGAGCCGCCGCGCACGAGGTTGGGCGCACCCATCATGACGTGGATGCCCGCCGCATGCAGCGCCGCAGCAGCCTCGATGGTGGTCGGGAACTCAGCGATGGAGATCCCGTCGGCGATCGCCTGCTCAACATGGCCGAGCGTCGTGTCGTCATGGCTTGCAAGGGGCGTGTCCTGCCGCTGCGCCATATCGACCAGCGATCGATAATTGCTCTCACCGAAGTCGCGCTGATAGGCGATGCGCGACGCAAACATCCGGTCGAGATCGGCTTCGCTCATCCCGGCATTCTTGCCCCGGTAATAGGTGCGCAGCTTGTCCTCGTCGCGGAACTGGCGCTGGCCCGGCGTGTGATCCATCAGCGAGGCAAGCCGCACGTCCGGCCGTTTGAACAGGGCGGCAGCTTCGTTGACCACTCCCGGCATCGGCACTTCGCAGCGCAGATGCAGATAGTGATCGACACGCAACAATCCGGAATCCCGCGCCGCCGAGATGGCGTTGGCCAGAGTCATCGCTTCGCCATCCGTGCCGTCGGTAGCGTCTTCGCGCCAGACCCGCAGCGAATCGAGCACGGTGGTGATGCCGCTGGTGGCAAGCTGTCCGTCATAGGAGACGACCGCCGAGACCGGATTCCAATAAACCTTCGGCCGCGGCATGTAATGCGCTTCCAGGTGGTCGGTGTGCAGTTCGACCAGCCCCGGCATTACGAGATCGCCGTGCATGTCTTCGCCGCGTTCCGGCGCCTGACCGTCTCCGAATTCCGCTATGGCGTCGCCTTGTACCGCCAGCCAGCCGCGATCGATCACCCCGTCGGGAAGCACGATGCGGGCGTTGGTCAATATCAAGGTCTCGGGTCGGTCGGTCATGATCAGGCTGCCTTTGAAAATCGTGTGATATCGACGACGGTGTCGGCGATGGCATCTCGCACGTCCTCGTCATGGACGATGGCAATGACGCCCGCTCCGTTCTTTTTTTTCTCGCGGATCATGTCGATCACAACGGCCCGGTTTGCCGCGTCGAGCGAGGCGGTCGGCTCATCGAGCAGGAGCAACTGGCGCTCCTGCAGAAAGCCGCGCGCGATGTTGATCCGCTGCTGTTCGCCGCCGGAGAAGGTGGCGGGCGGAAGCTGCCACAGCCGTTCGGGCAGGTTGAGTCGCTCCAGAACCGTGCCGGCTTTGCTGCGCGCGTCCTCGAGTGCGTGGCCATCGGCCTCCAGCGGGCCTGCCACGACATCGATCGCAGCGACACGCGGAACCGCCCGCAGAAACTGCGAGACATAGCCGATGCCGCTGCGCCGCAACGCCAGAATTTCGCGTGGCGAGGCATCAGCGATATCGATCACGCGATCCCGATGGCGCAGCCGGATCGATCCATGGTCGCAACGATAGCTCCCGTAGATCATCTTCAGGATCGACGATTTTCCCACCCCCGACGGCCCGCCCAGCACCACACATTCCCCTGCATGAACGGAAAATCCGACGCGGTCGACCACCGGCAACGTCACCCCGCCCTGCAGGTGCATGGTGAAGGCCTTGCTGACGTCCGCGAGGGTGATGATTTCCGCCATGGCGACCTCACGCTGGAAGGATCGATGAGACAAGGAGCTGGGTGTAGGCTTCGCGCGGATCGTCCAGAACCTGGTCGGTCAGTCCGGTCTCGATCACGCGTCCGTCCTTCATCACGATCATGCGGTGCGACAACAGGCGCGCCACCCCAAGATCGTGGGTGACGATAATCACCGCAAGCCGTAAATCGTGGACCAGACGATTGAGCAGATCGAGCAATCGCGCCTGGACGGACACATCGAGTCCACCGGTTGGCTCGTCCATGAAAACGAGACGAGGATTGGTGACAAGGTTGCGCGCGATCTGAAGGCGCTGGCGCATGCCGCCGGAAAATACGCGCGGGGCATCGTCGATGCGTGCGGCGTCGACCTCTACCCGCTCCAGCCACTGGGCAGCGGCACCACGGATATTGCCATAGTGGCGTTGTCCCACCGCCATCAGCCGTTCACCGACATTGGCGCCCGCCGAGATGCCCATGCGCAGACCGTGCGCCGCATCCTGATGCACGAAGCCCCAGTCGGTCCGGTAGAGGAAGCGCCGCTGCGCTTCGCCGAGCGCGCTCAAGTCGCGCAGGATCCCGTCGCGCATCCGGTAGCGCGTGCGGCCGGCGCTCGCCTCGATCTGTCCGGACAGGATCTGCAGCAGTGTCGACTTTCCTGAAC
>JAEZBA010000364.1 GCA_023430245.1 Pseudomonadota bacterium | reverse complement strand
CAGCGCGCCGTAGGAATCCGCGATCTCGCGCAGCCGCCACAACACCTTCGGACAGTGGAAGCGCATGCCGCCGGCGCCCTGCACGAGCGGCTCGACAATGATGCCGGCGATCCGGTCGGCATGCTGTCCGATCAGCGCGACCAGTGCCGCATCGGTTTCGGGACTTTCCGGCAGCGGCGCACAGAGATGCGCTTTCAGGATGCCGCCGAACTTCTGATGGATGCCGGTCTCGAAATCCGAGATCGCCATGGTGCCGAGCGTATCGCCATGATAGCCGCCGCGAAAGCAGATGAAGGTATCGCGCCTGGTCTCGCCGAGATTGAGCCAGTACTGGATCGCCATCTTCATCGCGACCTCGACCGAAACCGAACCGGAATCGGTGAAGAACACGCGGGTCAAATCGCCCGGCAAGATTTCCGTGAGCCGGCGCGCCAGCGTCAGCGGCTGTTCATGCACCAGTCCGCCGAACATCACATGCGGCATGACCTCGAGCTGGCGCTGCACAGCCTGCCGGATATGCGGGTGGTTATAGCCATGGCAGGCGGTCCACCACGAGGCGATGCCGTCGACGAGTTCGCGGCCATCGGCGAGATGAATGCGGGTGCCTTCGGTCCGCACCACCGGCAGCGGTGCGGGCGCGGTTTTCATCTGGGCATAGGGCAGCCAGATGTGGTCGAGGCCGGTGCGGAGCCAGTCACGCTTATCGAGCATCGTTGGTCCTGTTTTGCGTTCAGCGAGATATTGCCACGAATACGGTCGTACCCTCCCCCTTGTGGGGAGGGTCGCCTGCCGAACGAAGTGAGGCAGGCGGGGTGGGGACTTTCACACGCGAAAAAGGTTTCCCCATCATAAGACCCCACCCCGATCTCCTTCGCTTCGCTCAGTCGATCGACCCTCCCCACGAGGGGGAGGGTAAGAGCGGACGCAGTCAATCGTACGTTCGCAGTCACACCTGCATGGCGCGCAGGCCGAGGCGATCCATCAACTGCCGGTCGCGGTCGGCGGCGGGGTTCGCCGTGGTCAAGAGCTTCGGGCCATAGAAGATCGAGTTGGCGCCGGCCAGAAAGCACAGCGCCTGGGTCTCGTCGGTCATGTCCTCGCGGCCGGCGGACAGCCGCACCATCGAGCGCGGCATGGTGATGCGCGCGACCGCGATGGTGCGCACGAAGTCGATGGCGTCGATCGCGGTGCCTTTTTCACCTGCTGCGTGATTGGCAAGCGGCGTGCCCTCGACCTGCGCCAGCATGTTGATCGGCACGCTCTCCGGATGCACCGGCAGCGTCGCCAGCGCATGGATCATGCCGACGCGATCTTCCGCGCCCTCCCCCATGCCGACGATGCCGCCGCAACAGACATGGATGCCGGCGTCACGCACATGCTCCAGCGTGTCGAGCCGTTCCTGCCAGGTGCGCGTGGTGATGATCTCGCCATAGAATTCCGGCGAGGTGTCGAGGTTGTGGTTGTAATAGTCGAGGCCGGACGATTTGAGCCGCGCCGCCTGAGCGCCGGTCAGCATGCCGAGCGTGACGCAGGTTTCCAGCCCCATCGCACGCACGCCCTCGATCATCGCGCAAACCTTGTCGAGGTCGCGATCCTTGGGTTCGCGCCAGGCGGCGCCCATGCAGAAGCGACTCGCGCCGGCATCCTTGGCGGCCTGCGCCTCGGCCAGCACCTTGTCGAGGCTCATCAGCTTTTCGGCCTTGACCCCGGTGTCGTATTTCGCGCTCTGCGGGCAATAGGCGCAATCCTCCGGGCAGCCGCCGGTCTTGATCGACAGCAGCGTCGAGACCTGCACCTCGGCCGGATCGAAATTGGCGCGGTGTGCCGACTGTGCCTGGAACATCAGGTCGGGGAACGGCAGGGCGAACAGGTCGCGGATCTCGCTCCGGGTCCAGTCATGCCGGACCGCGCTCATGGCGCCCGGAAAAGCTGATTTTTCGTAGGTTCCAAGGGTCATGGGTAAGTCCCAGCCAGCGCTTGTCGCGCCCATCTCTTCCAGTCCTGTGGCTTCATGTCATAGTGCCGCCGCCAAGCCAAGCTAGCCGGTGGAACAGGGCCGGCAGGTTCAGGGTACGGGGAACGGGTATGATTTCACGGCGAACGATACTGGCGGGCCTTGGCGCGAGCGTCGCCGCGCCGGCCTTTGCGCAACACCATGCCGGGCACGATCCGGTCTATTCCCATCTCTCCGATCCGACCATCAAGACGCCGCCGCTGGACACCATGAAGCTGCAGCATGTCTTCGACTCGCCGGCGCCGCCCGCCGCGAAACAGGGCCGCTGGGTGACGAAGGCGCCGCTGCCGCTGCCGCGCAGCGAGATGGCCTGGGCCACCACGCTCAACGATCGCATGCATGTCGTGGGCGGTTATGGCGAGCAGCGGGTCGACCGGCCCTATCACCATGTCTATGACCAGGCGTCGGACAAATGGCTCGATGCGCCGTTCCTGCCGCGCGGCGCCAACCATGTCGGGGTCGCGGTGGTGAACGGCAAGCTCTACGCCATCGGCGGCTTCGTCGAACAGAACCGCAAGCCGGACAATCTCTGCTTCGTGCTCGATGGCGAAAGCTGGCGGAGCATCGCCCCCTTGCCGAAGCCGTTTGCGGCGATCGGCTGCGCCGCCATCAACGGCAACCTGCATGCGATCGGCGGCGCCATCGGCGATACGTTTCCGACCAAGAAATCCGTCGACTGGCATCTGGTCTACGATCCGCGCATCGACCAATGGGCCACGCGCGCGCCGATGCCAACCGGCCGGGACCATACCGGGACGCTGGCGGTGAACGGCAAGATTCACCTGATCGGCGGGCGGGTGGATTCGTTCCACACCAACTCCAACCTGCACCACGTCTACGATCCGAAGACCGACAAATGGGAGCCCCGCGCGCCGCTGCCGACCGCGCGATCCGGACACGGCGCCGGATTGCTTGACGGCAGGATTTTTGTCATGGGCGGCGAAGGCACCAATCGCGTCTACGGCCAGAACGAGGGCTACGACATCGAGCGGGATATCTGGGAATCCTATGCGCCGATGCCGACGCCGCGTCATGGCCTCGGTGCGGCGGCGATCGGCAACACTATCCATGTGGCCGGCGGCGGGGCGGTGATGGGCGGCTCGATCCAGAGCGCGATCCACGAAGCCTTTACGCTCGATTAGGCCGCATCCGGATTGCCTTGGCCGCCGCAACGGCTTAGGACGGCGGCCTGACCTATCCACGATAAGAGCTGCAATGACCGACACCTTCCCCGACCGCCTGAGCGTCGATCCCGACAACCCTCACTACAACGAGGAATTGCTGTCGCGCGACATCGGCATCCGTTTCGACGGCAAGGAAAAGACCAATGTCGAGGAATATTGCATCAGCGAGGGCTGGATCAGGGTCGCAGCCGGCAATGCCAAGGATCGTTTCGGCAAGCCGCTGACGATCAAGCTGAAGGGCAAGGTCGAGCCCTATTTCAAGGACCAGGCGTAGCGCGGGCTCGATCCGCCGGGTGAAGCGGACGCCTGCATAATCTCGAACGCCGCGATTCAGTGCGTGTCACAGCTCACTGTGGTCGCCGTTGGTCCTGGGTGTTTCCTGCTTTGCCGCGGCCTCGGCCTGCTCAAGATAACGCCTGCCCATCTCGGCATGGACTTTCATCTGGGCCGGATCGACGCACTCGCCCGCATCTTCGAAGCATTTGCGCGCGAGGTCGAGAAGCCGCTCGCTATCGCGCTGCATTATCGGTTTTTCGTTTCAGAGGTGGGGCGCGGGCGGGTGGAAGTGGTGACCTCTACGACCGCGGACAAGGCGTCCGCCCGCTCCAGGAACGTAAGGCCCAGTTCCACCTGCAGACGCATCGCGGCAATCGACTTTGCCGCAGCAGCATTGCGAAATGCGGCTCGCGCGCGCTCAAAATTCCGGTCGGCCTCGGCCATGGCAATCTCCACAATGAACGCTAGTCGCTCATCACGGCGATGTCCTTGATCTATGTCATACGGAGCCGGCGCGGTTCTCACGCGGCTGACGGTGGCAGCGTCTGCGTCCTGATGCTGCGGCCGGTCCAGCGGCGATAGAGCCATTCCGCCGCGAAGGATGCCGCGGCGATGGCGACCAGCGCCGTGATCGCCGCGGGTTGCTCCCGCCAGGTATAGACCGACAGGATCGCGAACATCGCAAGACAGGTCAGCAGCGAGAGCCAGACCAGGACGGCGTTGGCGCCGGTGTCTTTCAGAACCCGCAAATGGCCGCCGTTCACCGCGCCATAGATCAGCAGGAACACGGCGCTGCCCATCATCGCGATGCCGGACAGATCGAAAAAGAGCGTGATCAGGATGACAAGCGCGGCGGTCAGGAACAGGCCGCCGGTCGCCTGCCGCCATTCGGTCCGTGACAGGCCTGCGGGCAATTCACCGTCGCGGGCGATCATGTAGCAGACATTGGCGGAGCCGAAGAGCGTGGCGTTGATCGCGGACGCGGTCGAGAACAAGGCGGCGATCGCGATCAGCCGAAAGCCCGCTTCGCCAAGGAACGGCCGCGCGGCCTCGGCGAGCGCATAATCCTTCGCCCGCTCGATCTGGGCGCTCGACAGATTGCCTGTCACCGTGACCGACACCACGAGATACAACACGATCACGAAGATCACGGCGGTGTAGAGCGCGCGCGGTAGCATCACCCGCGGATCCTTCATGTCGGAAGCCGCGTTGGTGATCAGGTCAAAGCCTTCATAGCCGATGAACAGGATGCCGGCGCCGACCAGGATGAAGGCGGCTTCGGGCGACAACGCCGGCGAGAAACGGGCGGGCTCGATAAAGAACAATCCGGCAGCTGCGAACAACACGAGGATGGAAACCTTGATCGCAACAATCAGCGTCTCGCTGCGTCCCATGATGCGTGCGCCGAAAGCATTCAGCAGCGTCAGCGCAAGCACCGATCCCACCGCGAACGACTTCACCAGCAGTGGCTCGGGCTGTGTGGTGATAAAGGTCGCGGCATAGCTGCCGAACGCGGTGGCGTAGAGTGCGAGCGAGATGATGTAACCCGCCCACATGAACAGGTTGAGACCGCCGGACAGAACGCCGTCGCCGTATCCCTTCACCAGGAAATGCACCGCGCCGCCCGCGGACGGAAACACCGCACCGAGCTTTGCATAGGAATAGGTCGAGAGCAGCGCGACCACGCCGCCGATCAGGAAGGCGAGCCACATCATGTTGCCGGCGGCCTGGGCGACGACGCCGAGGATCGAGAAGATTCCGGCCCCGACCATGCCGCCGATGCCGATCGACACCGCCGCGACCAGACCGATCTGTCCGGCTTGCGAGGAGGACGATGCGGGGGTGCCGGCAGGCTTGCCGGATGCGTCGGTCATGGCATGTGGCTCACTGGCGTTGCAGCATCGGATGAAGGTAGCATGACGCCCGGCGCATTCGATCCGGCGCGGCCGCGCACCAGAGCTTCAGCATATCTTAGAAAGCGGAGCCGGTCTCGATCTCAGCTGGCCTGGCGCTTCGGCAGCAGCTTCTTCAGGACCGCGATCTGCCGGAAAAATTCACGGCTCGGCTGTGCCGGGCTGCCCAGCATCTTTGCGCCCGGCTCGACATCGGAGATGACGCCGGCCTGAGCGCCGATCTGCGCGCCGGCGCCGATCTGCAGATGTCCCGCCATCGCCGCCTGCCCGCCGACCTGCACGAAATCGCCAAGCATGGTCGAGCCGGAAATACCGACCTGCGCAACGATGATGCAGCAGCGCCCGAGCACCACGTTGTGTCCGATCTGCACGAGGTTATCGAGCCGCGACCCGGAGCCGATGACCGTATCCCCGGCAGAGCCGCGGTCGACCGTTGAATTGGCGCCGACTTCGACATCGTCGTGCAGCAGCACGCGACCGAGTTGCGGAACGGTCTCGAACCCGCGTGCGGTGACGGCGAAGCCGAACCCCTCCTGCCCGATCCTCGCACCCGGATAGACATAGACCCGCTCGCCGAGCAGCGCGTGACTGACGCTGGCATGCGAGCCGATCCGGCAGTCGCGGCCGAGCACCACGCCGGCACCGATCACCGCGGCCGCTCCGATACGGCAGCCCGGGCCGATTTCGGCACCGGCCTCGATCACGCAAAGCGGGCCGATATCCGCCGACGGATCGATGATTGCGGTGTCGTCGATCACCGCCGACGGATGAATGCCGGGCGACGCCACTGGCAAGGGGTGAAACAGCTTCGCGACCCGAGCCCAGCCGGTATAGGGCTCGGATGTCACGATCGCCACCGCGCCGTCCGGCACCCGCGATTGCATGTCCGGATGCACGATCACTGCGCCCGCGCGCGTGACGTCCAGAAGCGATGCATAGCGCCTGTTGTCGAGGAAGCTGATCTGTCCGGGTCCGGCAGTCTGAAGCGGCGCGACGCCTTCGAACACGCGCTCATGGCCCGACGCCACGGCGCCGCCGGCGGCGGTTGCGATGTCGGCCAAGCGGTGCGGCCCGCTTCGCTGAAAGAAGCGGATGTGGCCGGTCGAGGCGGGCTGCATGCTGCGTCCTTGAGGAGGACAGACAGCTAGCCGCACGGCTCAGCTAACACAAGCGCCGAACCGGCAACTTTACATTGCGTCAGCGCGAGGCTGGAGCAATTCAAACCTGTGGCGCCACCTGGCCGCCTCCTGGCCGCCACATTGTGGAACGCGGGCGACTATTCCGCCGCCTCGCGCATCGGGATCGCCTCGACCTTGGCCGCGCAATACTTGAACTCGGGGATCTTTCCGAACGGATCGAGCGCGGGGTTGGTCAAGAGGTTCGCCGCCGCCTCGACATAGGCGAAGGGGATGAAGACCACGCCGTCCGGCACGGCATCGTCCTGCCGCGATTGCAGGTCGACCGAGCCGCGCCGCGTCGAAACGCGGACCATGTCGCCCGGACGGATGCCGAGCTTGGCGATGGTGCCGCGCGAGAGCTGTGCGATCGCGGTCGGCTCCAGCGCATCGAGCACGGTCGCGCGCCGCGTCATCGAACCTGTATGCCAATGCTCAAGCTGGCGGCCGGTGGTGAGGATGAACGGGTAATCGTGGTCCGGCGTCTCGTCGGGCGGTGTGAGTTTCGCCGCGACCAGCTTGCCAAACCCGCCCGGACGCGGGAACCCCTTGTCGAACACCACATCGCGGCCCGGCTTGTCGGGCGCGTCGGACGGATAGGTCACCGCGTCCTCGCGCTCCACGCGCTCCCAAGAGATGTTGTCCAGCGCCGGCATCATCGACGCCATTTCCGGATAAACGTCGCGCGGATGGGTATAGGTCCAGTCCAGGCCCATGCGCTTTGCAAGTTCGACGGTGATCCACCAGTCTTCGCGTGCGTCGCCCGGCAGCGGCAGCGCCTTGCGCCCCATCTGCACCTGGCGATTGGTGTTGGTGACGGTGCCGTCCTTCTCGGGCCAGGCCGACGACGGCAGCACCACGTCGGCATAGACCGCGGTCTCGGTGAGGAAGATGTCCTGAACCACGAGATGTTCGAGATGCGCCAGCGCCTCGCGGGCGTGATTGAGGTCGGGGTCGGACATCGCAGGATTTTCGCCCATGATGTACATGCCCTTGATGGTGTCGGCATGGATCGCGTCCATGATTTCGACCACGGTCAGCCCGCGCTTCGGATCGAGTTGCACGCCCCATTTTTTTTCGGCATCGGCGCGAATCTCAGGATTCTCCACCGACCTGTAATCGGGGAAGAACATCGGGATCAGACCGGCATCGGAAGCGCCCTGCACGTTGTTCTGGCCGCGCAGCGGATGCAGCCCGGTGCCGGGACGGCCGATCTGGCCGGTGATCAGCGACAGCGCGATCAGGCAGCGCGCATTGTCGGTGCCGTGGGTGTGCTGCGATACGCCCATGCCCCAGAAGTTGATGGCATTCTCGGCGCGTGCGAACGTGCGCGCCACTTCGCGCAGCACCTCGGGCTCGATGCCGCAGATAGGCGCCATGTCCTCGGGCGTGAAGTCCTTGACGTGCTCGGCAAGAGCCGGAAAGCCCTCGGTATAGGTCTGCACATATTGCTTGTCGTAGAGATTTTCGGTGACGATGACGTTCAGCATCGCGTTCAGCATCGCAACGTCGGTGCCGTTCTTGAACTGCATCATCTTCCACGCATGACGCTTGAGCGCCTGTCCGCGCGGATCCATCACCACCAGCTTTGCGCCGCGCTTGGCGGCCTGCTTGAAATAAGTTGCCGCGACCGGATGGTTCTCGGTCGGGTTGGCGCCGATGACCACGATGACATCGGAATTCTTCACCTCGTTGAAGGTGGCCGACACCGCGGCGGAGCCGACGCCCTCCAGCAACGCGGCGACCGACGAGGCGTGGCAGAGCCGCGTGCAATGGTCGACATTGTTGGTGCCGAAGCCGGTGCGAACCAGCTTCTGGAACAGATAGGCTTCCTCGTTCGAGCATTTCGCCGAACCGAAGCCGGCGAGCCCCTTCGGACCCTGCTGCTCGCGAATTTTAAGGAATCCCTGCGCGGCCTTGTCGAGCGCTTCCTCCCAGGTGGCCTCGCGGAAGTGCGTCCACGGATTCATCGGGTCGATGAATTCATGCGGGATTTTCGGCACGCCCTCCTTGCGGATCATCGGCTTGGTGATCCGCTGCGGATTATGGACATAGTCGAAGCCGAAGCGGCCTTTCACGCAAAGACGATTTTCGTTTGCAGGCCCCTCCTTGCCGGTGACGTAGAGGAGCTTGTCGTCCTTGATGTTGTAGGTGAGCTGGCAGCCGACGCCGCAATAGGGGCAAACCGAGTCCACCTGACGGTCGGCATATCCGGTGCGCACATTGTCTTCGTTGACGACGGACGACGGCATCAGCGCGCCGGTCGGACAGGCCTGCACGCATTCACCGCAGGCCACACAGGTCGACTGACCCATCGGATCGTCGAAGTCGAACACGATCTTCTCGTGATGGCCGCGGCCGGCCATGCCAATCACGTCGTTGACCTGCACTTCGCGGCAGGCGCGGACGCAGAGATTGCACTGGATGCAGGCGTCGAGATTGACCGCCATCGCCACAAGGCTGCGATCCGGCGCCGGCATCTTCTCGCGCTCAGGGAAACGGCCGGTCTCGATGCCCATCTTGTCGGCCCAGGACCAGAACTTCGAGGCCGGATCGGGCGAGGTTTCGCGCTGCGGCTGATCGGAGACCAGGAGATCGAAGATCATCTTGCGCGCGGTCTCGGCGCGATGGTTCGAGGCGTTGACCTTCATGCCCTCGGTCGGGGTGCGGATGCAGCTCGCCGCCAGCACCCGCTCGCCCTCGATCTCGACCATGCAGGCGCGGCAATTGCCGTCGGCGCGATAGCCGGGCTCCGGCGAGTAGCACAGGTGCGGGATATCGATTCCTTCGCGCTTGGCGACCTGCCAGATGGTCTCGCCGTCATGGGCATGCACCTGCCGCCCGTCGAGGGTGAAGGTGATGCAGGCTTCGCCGTGCAGATGTTTCGGGTTCTCGGTCATCGTTTCATCCCATCGGCTTGCACAGCGGCGCTCCCCTCCCCCTTGTGGGGAGGGGTCGGGGGTGGGGTCTTCATTTCGGCATGGGCCGCGAGCACAGCTTCGCCGACACTTCTCGGTGTCTTCAAAACATCAGTGTTCCAGAAACGCAAAACTCGATAGCCCTGCGTTTCGAGCCACGCACTCCGCCGGGCGTCGTATGCCTGTTGGCGCTCAGCGTGCTGACTTCCATCGATTTCGATAACGAGTTTGCCGTCATACCAAACGAAGTCGGCAACATACGCCCCGATAGTAGCTTGCCGCCGAAAGTGCATGCCGAGCGGTTTCAGGGTCCGCAGGATGAGCCACATGCGGCGCTCGGCATCCGTCGGCGCGCGACGCATGCGTTGCGCGTGAGCCCGAGTCCGCTTTGCGATCGCCGTATGCGGCATCTTTCTTTCTCGCAATGACCCCCCCCCCGGGGGGGGGGCGGGCCCCCCCCC
>JAEZBA010000434.1 GCA_023430245.1 Pseudomonadota bacterium | reverse complement strand
CTATGCATCATGACACCCCCCTGATTTCCACGCTCGTCATCGGTCTCGTCGTTGCCTTCATCCTCGGCGCGGTTGCGCAGCGCATCCGCATTTCGCCGCTGGTCGGCTACCTCCTGGCCGGCATTCTGATCGGGCCGTTCACCCCGGGATATGTGGCGGACCAGAAGATCGCCGACCAGCTGGCCGAAATCGGCGTCATTTTGCTGATGTTTGGCGTCGGTCTGGATTTCTCGCTCGACGATCTACTCAAGGTGAAGGCGATCGCGATCCCGGGCGCGATTGTGCAGATCGCGGTCGCGACTGCGCTCGGCATGGGCCTCGCCTTTCTGATCGGCTGGCCGCTCCCGGCCGGGCTGGTTTTCGGCCTCGCCTTGTCGGTCGCCTCCACCGTCGTGCTGCTGCGCGCGCTGCAGGAGCGCCGGCTGGTCGAGACCGAACGCGGGCGCATCGCGGTCGGCTGGCTGATCGTCGAAGACATCGCCATGGTGCTGGCGCTGGTGCTGCTGCCGGTGCTGGCCGATACCCTGAAGAGCGGCGGCCAAAGCCTGACCTGGGACGAGCTGCTATGGCCGCTCGCGCTCACGCTCGCCAAGGTGACGGCCTTCGTGGTGATCATGCTCATCGTCGGCCGCCGGGTGATTCCCTGGGTCATGCATTGGGTGGCGCATACCGGCTCGCGCGAATTGTTCCGGCTGGCGGTGCTAGCGATCGCGCTCGGCGTTGCCTTCGGTGCGGCGATGCTGTTCGACGTGTCCTTCGCGTTGGGAGCGTTCTTCGCCGGCATGATCCTGGCCGAATCCGAATTGTCGCAGCGCGCCGCGCAGGAGACGCTGCCGCTGCGCGACGCCTTCGCGGTGCTGTTCTTCGTCTCGGTCGGCATGCTGGTCGATCCGATGATCGTGTTGCGCGAGCCGTTGCCGGTGCTGGCGACGCTGCTGATCATCGTGCTCGGCAAGTCGGTCGCGGCCTATCTGATCGTGCGGCTGTTCCGCTATCCGCCATCCACGGCGGTGACGATTTCGGCCAGCCTCGCGCAGATCGGCGAATTCTCCTTCATCCTTGCAGGCCTCGGCGTGACCCTGGCGCTGTTGCCGCCGGATGCGCGGGACCTGATCCTCGCCGGCGCGATCCTGTCGATCCTGCTCAATCCGCTCTTCTTCGCCATGCTCGACCGCTATCTCGCGAAGGAGAAGCCCAAGCTCAAGGAGGAGCCGGAGACCCGCAAGCGGGCCACCCGCGAGCCGATCCCGCAGACCACGCTGACCGATCACGTCGTCCTGCTCGGTTACGGCCGCGTTGGCCGCTATGTCGCGCCGCGCGTGATCGAGGCGGGACTTCCGCTGTTTGTCATCGACACCGATGCCGAAGCGCTCAAGCGCCTGAGCGGCGAGCGGGTCGAGACGCTCCGCGGCAATGTCGTGAACAAGGAGGTGCTTGCTGCGGCCAATCTCGCGCATGCGCGCTGCCTCCTGGTCGCGGTCCCGGACGCCTTTGAGGGCGGTTTTGCGGCGGAGCTCGGCCGCAAGACCAACCCGGCGCTTCCCATCATCGCGCGCTCGCATTCCGAGGACGAGACCGCGCATCTGAAGAAGCACGGCGCAACCGAGGTCATCATGGGCGAGCACGAGATCGCCAAGGCCATGATCGCAGCCATTCCGCACGCCACCGAGGCGAGCGCGCGTTCGCAGACTCCCGGAGCCGATGGGCCGGTAACAGACAGCGTCGTGCCGAACGAACAGCCGGCCTGATCGGCCGCGCTGCTCGCGCACATTTTTATTGCACCGCAGCGTCCAGCCGCTACCAAGGGTGCGGAGAAACATCACGGATGGCGGCGCTCGAATCGATCAATATCGTCATTCTGCTTGGCGCGGTGCTGGTCCTGACCGGCATCCTGTCGAGCCTTGTGGCGCTGCGGTTCGGTGCCCCGTTGCTGTTGATCTTCCTTGCCGTTGGCGTGCTCGCCGGCGAGTCCGGCCCGGGCGGCATCAGCTTCAACAACGTCGCCATGACCTACACCGTCGGCTCGGTCGCGCTGGCGCTGATCCTGTTCGACGGCGGCCTGCGCACGCGCTTTGCGACATTCCGGTCGGTGCTGGCGCCGGCCGGTACACTCGCAACGCTCGGCGTCTTGCTGACCGCCGCCGTCACCGCTCCGGTGGCGCATTATCTCCTCGATCTCGGATGGGCCGAGTCGCTACTGGTCGGCGCGGTGGTCGCTTCGACCGACGCCGCGGCGGTGTTCTTCCTGATGCATTCGCGCGGCCTGCGTCTGCGGCCACGGGTCGGCGCCACCATCGAAGTGGAATCGGGGACCAACGATCCGTTCGCGATCTTTCTGGCGATCGTGCTGGTCGAAATCATTCTGCACGGGGGGCAGGCGCCAGGCGACCTTGCCGTGCTGCTGGCGAAACAGGGCGTGATCGGCGCGATCATGGGGATTGCCGGCGGCTACGCCATCACTGCGGTGCTGAACCGCCTAACTCTGCCGCAGGGGCTGCATGCGCCGTTCGCCGCTACCGGCGCGGTGGTGACCTTCGGCATCGCCGCGGTGGTCGACGGCTCGGGCTTTCTCGCGGTCTATCTGGCCGGACTGATGGTCGGCAACCGGGTCAAGCGGGCCCATTCGGCAATCGTCGCGTTTCTCGATGCCGCCACCTGGCTCGGCCAGATCGTGATGTTCGTGCTGCTCGGTCTGCTGGCATGGCCGGCGTCTCTCCCGGACCGGCTGCTGCCGGCGCTGGCGATCGCGGCAACGCTGATCCTGGTGGCGCGTCCGATCGCGGTGTTCCTGTGCCTGATGCCGTTCCGTTTCAGCATTCGCGAGATGACGTTCATCTCCTGGGTCGGCCTGCGCGGCGCGGTCGGCATCTTTCTGGCCTCGATTCCGCTGCTGGTCGGCTTGCCGAACAGCCAGCTTTATTTCGATGTCGGCTTCGTGGTGGTGGTGGTGTCGCTCCTGGTTCAGGGCTGGAGCGTGCCTTACGTCGCGCGCAGGATGCGGATCGCCAAGCGCCGGTCCGATACGTTCCAGCCGCGCATTGAACTGGATCTGCCCGGTCAACGCACCCAGGAGCTGGTCGGCTATCGCGTTACGCCCGGAAGTCCGTATCTGCGCGGTGGCATTCTGCCGTCCTGGGCGAAGCTGGCGCTGGTCGTGCGCGACCAGAAGGTTCTGACGCCGGAAGAATCCCGCGGCCTGCACGAGGGCGACCACGTCTTCCTGCTCGCTCCGCAGGAGAAGGCGACATCGCTCGACCGCTTCTTCGCCAATCTGCCGCCGCCGTCCTCCCCCGATCCGGAATTGCTGGGCGATTTCTTTATCGCTGGCGATACCACGCTTGGCTCGCTGGCTGAAATCTACGGTATCGCGGCCGATCCGGCGCAACATGCAATGACGGTGGCGGAACTGTTCAAGAAGAAGCTCGGCCGTGCGCCACATGCGGGCGAAACCATCCGGCTTGGCGATGTTGCGCTGGTGGTGCACCGGGTGAAGGACAGCGACGCCCTGACCATCGGCCTGCAACTGGCTGAGGAGGAGCCGAAGCCCTGGTACGAGCGGGCCTGGAAGCGGCTGCTCCGGATGGCAAGCTGACGGACCTATCCCTGCTCGAACAGCGTCGTGACCAGCCGGCGTGCCAGCACCGACGCGACACGGCGGCGGTAATGGCCGGGCGTGAAGGTGGTCTTCATCGCCATCACCTGGTCGCGCACCAGATCGTCGAGTCCCTTGTAGAAGGCCTCGTCCAGCGGACCGCCGCATAAGTCCTGCGTACCGGTGAGCAGAACCGGACGCGGATTGGTGCCGGTGAAGGCAACGCGGAGATCGGCGAGTGTGTCGCCCTCGCGCTTCAGCGCCACCGCCACGCCCGCCACCGGATATTCGATCGAGCGGCGGATGCGAATCTTGTCGTAGGCCGAGCGCAGTCCGGGAGTATTCTTCGCGCGCACCGCAGTGACGATCTCGCCCGGCCGCAGCGCCAGAAAGAATTTGCCGTCGCCTTGAGTCTCGGTGACGGGAATGTCCTGCCGCGCAAAGCCGATATAGATATCGTTGAGCGGCAGCGTGCGACGGCCCTCCGGTCCCGCGAGATCGACTTCGGCGCCGAGCGTGAGAAAGGCCGGCGCCAGATCGCCCGAGAATGTCGCGAAACATACGCCGCGGCTTTTCGGTGCGACATGACACATGGTGCCGGTGGTCTTCAGGCAATGGTTATTGGCGTCGCGCCACCATTCGCTCTGATTGTAATAGATGCAGCGGGTGTCGAGGCACAGATTGCCGCCGACGGTCCCCATGACGCGATGGGTCGGACCCGCAATCTCATCCGCGGCCTGCGCCACCACCGGGTAATGCGCGCGCACTTGCGGATGTTCGGACAGTTCGGCAAGCGTCACCGACGCGCCGACTTCGATACCGCTCGCGTCGGCACGAATCGCGCGCAGTTCCGCGACATTATTCATTTCGATCAGGACGGGCGGCGCGACGATGCCGCGGCGGATATTCACGGTGAGATCGGTGCCGCCGCCGAGCGGCTTTGAATCGGGATTCGCGGCACGCGCTTTCAGAGCCTCGTCGAGCGAAGTGGGGCGGAGCAGGGAGAAGGCGGGGAGGGCGTCCATCTAATTGTCTCCCGACGCGCGGCCAAAAACTCCGTTCATCCCCGCGAAAGCGGGGATCCAGTCCTTGGCTCTGGGTCCCCCCTTTCGCGGGGACGAGCGGTGGTTGGGCTGGCGATAACGAATCATCCCTCAGCTCCCGCTCTTCTTCGCCCGCGCCTCGGCGCGCTTTTTCTTCTCGATCGCCTCGTAGACGCGATCCGGCGTCATCGGCAGATCGTTGAAGCGGATGCCGATCGCATCGTGAATCGCATTGGTGAGTGCCGGCAGGAATGCGGCGAGCGAGCCTTCGCCAGCTTCCTTGGCACCGAACGGTCCGTGCGGATCGTTGCTCTCGACGATGAAGGTCTCCATCGGAGGCGAGTCCTGGATGGTCGGCACGCGGTAATCCAGCATGTTGCCGGTGACCATCAGGCCGTCGTGGTAACCCACTTCCTCGCTCATGGCCTGGCCCATGCCCATCCATACCGAGCCCTGCACCTGGCCTTCGACGCTGAGCCGGTTCAGCGCCTTGCCGCAATCATGCGCGACCCACACCTTGTCGACGGTCACGACGCCGGTGTCCTCGTCGACGGTCACCTCCACGACCTGAGCCGAATAGCTGTAGCCCATGGTGCCGCCGATGGCGGAGCCGCGATATTTCTTGCCGCCATGCGATTCCGGGATTGTCGAGTAATTGCCGGTCACGGTGATGGTGCCGGAGTCTTTCAGGGCCTCCACGACAACTTCTTCAAACGTCGCGCCCTTGTCCTGCGCACCGGCGCGATAGACCTCGCCGAGGCATTCGATATCTTCCGGCCGGGCATCGAGCTTGCGCGCGGCGGCCTTAATGAACAGCGCTTTCAGATTGCGCGCGGCATCGATCGCGGCATTGCCGACCATGAAGGTGACGCGCGACGAATACGAGCCGTTGTCCTTCGGGACCACCTCGCTGTCGCCCGTCACCACGCGCACGCGTGACATGTCGAGGCCGAGCACTTCCGCCACGGCTTGCACCAGGATGGTGGATGAGCCCTGGCCGATATCGGCGGCGCCGGACATCACCACCAGCGAGCCGTCGAAATCGACCTTGATCTTCACCGTGGCATGCGGCTCGCCGGTCCAGTTCACCGGCTTGGACGCGCCGGAAATGTAATGCGAGCAAGCCATGCCGAGCCCCTTCTTGAGGCTCGACTTGCCGTTGCTCATCTGGCCTTTGCGGGCTTTCCAGCCGCTCGCCTCTTCCACCAGATCGAGGCATTCGGGCAGGCCGTAGGAATTGATCATCAGATCGTTGTCGGTGAAGGTCGGCGCGTGCAGCAGGTTGGCGCGCCGCACAGCGAACGGATCGATCCCCATCTCGTGCGCCATCTGGTCGAGCAGGCTCTCGAACGCGAAGCGCACATCGACGGTGCCGTGGCCGCGAAACGCGCCGCAAGGCGGCGTGTTGGTCAGCACGCGCTTGCCGACATACTTGACGTTCTTCAGATCGTAGATCGCATACAGCATCGAGCCGGCGTAGAGAATCGTCACCACGCCGTAGCCGGAATGCGCTCCACCGCGCTGGATCGCCTCGCATTCGACGCCGGTGATGCGGCCATCCTTCTTGAGGCCGATCTTCAGCTTGATGTCGGTCTCGGGCCGGCCGCGATGGGTGATGAAGGTCTCTTCGCGGTTGACGACCGTGCGCACCGTGCCGCCGGCTTTGCGCGCCAGCAGTGCGGTGATCAGTTCGACATTCAGCGTCTCGGTGCGGCAGCCGAAGCCGCCACCGACATGCGGCTTGATCACCCGGATGCGCGACATGTCCATGTCGAGAATATCGGACAGCATCATGTGCACGTAATACGGCACCTGGGTCGAGGCGTGCACGGTGATGCGGTCGCGCACCGCGTCGTAATCGGCGATCGCGGCATGCATCTCCATCTGCACCTGGCAGACTTCCGGACAATTATAGACGCCTTCGCGGACCAGATCGGCATCGGCGAAGGCATTTTCGACATTGCCCAGTTCGAAGAACACGTCGCGTTCGAGATTGCCGGGCTTCTTCTCGTGCAATTGCACGGCGTCGGGCGCGAGCGCGTCCTGCGATTTGTAATAGGCCGGCAGTTCGCGCACCGTCATCTTGATGCGGCGGATCGCCTCGCGCGCCGCGACGTCATCGATGGCAGCCACCGCCGCGACCGGCTCGCCGCGATAGCGCACCTTGCCGCGCGCCAGCGGATGCTCGCTGCGCGCGATCGGCAGCACGCCGAAGGTCTTGTCGCAATCGGCGCCGGTGACGATCGCCTTCACGCCGGGGACTTTCAGCGCCTCGGAAATATCGACGTCGAGAATCTCGGCATGCGAATACGGGCTGCGATAGATGCGGCCCGCCAGCATATTGGGCGCGAGAATATCGGCGGTGTATTTGGCGCGGCCGGAGACCTTTTCCGGGCCGTCCACCAGCGGCACATAATCGCCGATATTGTGGGCGGGGACGGCGTGATGCGGGATGGCATCGCGCGCGGGAACGGGCTTGTTCATGGCGCGACTCCTTCGGCCTTCAGCCCCGCGGCATACTTCACCGCCTCGATGATCTTCACATAGCCGGTGCAGCGGCAGATGTTGCTGCCCAGCGCCTCGAGAATTTCGTCATCGGTCGGGTTCGGATTGCTGCGCAGGAGGCCGACCGAGGCCATGATGAAGCCCGGCGTGCAATAGCCGCATTGCGAGCCGAGCTTCTCGTGGAAACCGCGCTGCACCGCGGAGAGCTGTCCGTCATGGCCGAGCGATTCCACGGTCTCGACCTTGCGGCCGGCGGCGCTGGCCGCGAGCGTCAGGCAGGACAGCACCGGCTTGCCGTCGACCAGCACCGTGCAGGCGCCGCATTCGCCGCCGTCGCAGCCGGTCTTGGTGCCGGTCAGCCCGGTGACTTCACGCAGGTAGTCGAGCAGCAGCAGGTTGTCCTGGACCGCGTCCACGCGCTTGCGGCCATTGAGCACGAGCTCGAGCAGTCTCGCCATCGATGCGTTTCCCGTGATGCGTTTCCAGCAATCGTTTCTTGGCCGGCCGGTAGTCCCGGCTCGGTGTTTTGAATTCCTACAGTGTAATAGTTTGATCCCCAACTATGCAATCCGAAGAGCCGGAATCGGGAATCGCCGACCACTTTTTTGCGCGCGCGTGTTCGCCGCGGGCCGGTACCCGCGTCGGTGGAAACGCTTGGTTGCGATGGTTGTGGCGATGCGGCCGAGGCGCCCCGGTCAGGGCGTCTTGAATTTCGCGATCACGTCGGCGGGGATCGGCTTGGTCTTCAGCTGGCCTTGCTCGTCCAGCATCGCCCAGACCCTGGTTTCGGAACCGTCGACCGCGAGTTGCCCATCCACGAAGATGCGATGGCAGACCTCGAAGCTGGACCGGCGGATCTCGCCGACCCAGGAATGCATCTCGACCGTGTCGCCGAATTTCGCCGGCACCATGAAGTTGGCGCGCGCATCGACCAGCGGCACGCCGAGGATTTCGAAGGTTTTCGCCATCTCCTGCGGCTTGACGCCGAGCGCGGCCTCGAACAGGTGCCAGCTCGAGGTATCGAAAAATTCGAAGAAGCGGCTGTTGAAGACGATGCCGGCCGGGTCGCAATAGGCCCAGTCGATGGTGAAGTGCCGCTTGTTGACGAAGTCGCCCACTCAGGATGCTCCCGTTCGGAACCCGGGCATTCGATGCCGCAGCGGGAGGGGTTGTGTCAAATGACCCTCAATGAAAATTCCGCCCCTTCGGCATCACCTTGTGCATGGCGATCAGGTCCTCGGCCAGTTCCGGCTGCTCGCGCAGGAGGCGCACCAGCGCATCGCCGCGGCGCGGATGCGCACCCTTGGCCAGATTCTTCGCCGAGCGGTTGCCGGGCTCGGGCCGCTTGACCTCGTCGCAGCGGGCGAGCGACTCGATCGACGCCCCATGCTCGGACAGCCGGCCCAGCAGCGGCGTCAGATCGTCGATCCGCTCCGCCACCACATGGATCACGCCCTTCTCGTTCTGCAGCCGGCCGGTGACGCCGACCAGACGCGCGCCGAGCACCACCGGACGGAAGGTCTCGAACGTCTTCGGCCACACGATGGTGTTGGCGATACCGGTCTCGTCCTCCAGCGTCTTGAAGATTACGCCCTTGGCGGTGCCTGGCCGCTGCCGGATCAGCACGATGCCGGCGATGCTGACGTTTCGGCCGGACGATGTGCGGGTCAGCGTTTCGTTGCGCAGGATGCCACGGGCATCGAGATCGGCGCGCAGGAACGACACCGGATGCGCGCGCAGCGACAGCTTCAGGTGCCGGTAATCCTCCACGACCTGCTCGCCCGGCAGCATGGCGGGAAGCGCTACATCGGGCTCCATCTCCGGCATGACAACGCGTGCGAACAGCGGCAGGTCGTCCTTGTCGCCGGAGCGATGCAGCGCGCGGATGGT
>JAEZBA010000411.1 GCA_023430245.1 Pseudomonadota bacterium | reverse complement strand
GGGTGACGTCGTGAAACCGCTCGACGAAGCGCAGGCGCGTGCAGAGATTCGCAAGCTGAAGGCGCTTGGTGTCGAAGCCGTCGCGATCTGTACGCTATGGGCGACGCACAATCCCGTGCACGAACAGCGCCTGCGGGAGATCGTGGCGGAAGAACTGCCAACGGCATTCGTCAGCCTGTCCCATGAGATATCGCCAGGGGTTGGCGAGTATGCGCGCATGTCGACTACGGCGGGCAATGCCGCGTTGGGCCCGCTGGCCGGACGATATCTGTCGACTCTGGAAGCAAAGCTGCAAGGTGCTGGCATGAAAGTCCCGGTGCTGATGATGACCTGCGCCGGCGGCGTGCTCCCGACCGCAGTCCTGAACGACCGTCCGGCCTTCGCACTGTTTTCCGGCCCGGCTGGCGGCGTGATGGGTTCTCGTGCAACCGGCGCACAGGCCGGTTTTGACAACATCGTGACCATGGATATCGGCGGCACCAGTTTCGACGTCGGTGTGATCGTGGCCGGTAAGCCGATCATGCGTTCGGAGATTTCCGTGGCAGGCGCCGATATCCGGGTGCATTCGATCGATGTCGAGTCGATCGGCGCGGGCGGCGGCTCGATTGCTTATGTTGAGTTCGGCGAATTGCGGGTCGGCCCACGCAGCGCCGGAGCGAATCCGGGACCGGCCTGTTATGGCCGCGGCGGCACGCGCCCGACCGCAACGGATGCCGATCTGGTGCTCGGTGTGCTCGACCCCGACAATTTCATCGGCGGGCGGATGAAGCTCGACGTCGATGCGGCGAAGCGCGCAATCGAGGAGCATGTCGCCAAACCGCTGAACATGAGTGTCACAGAGGCGGCGTGGAGCATCCGACAGATCCTCGACAGCAAGATGGCTGATCTGTTGCGCCGCATGACCATCGAACGCGGCTATGATCCGCGCGACTTCACCCTGCTCGCCAATGGCGGTGCAGGTCCGTCACACGCCTGGGTTCTCGGTGAGGAGCTCGGGCTCGACAGCTTCATCGTGCCCGCCGCGGCGACGGCAGAATCCGCCTATGGTACCGGCAATTCCGATCTCGGCTTCACGGCTGAGCGCCCGGCTTATGCGCGTATCTCGCCAGGAGCGTCTCCCACCGAGGCGCAATTGAAGCATGTCACGACGGCACTCAGATCTGCCGTTGAAGAGGTGAAAGCCAATCTCGCACTTGCCGGCCCCAAGGGTGACATCCAGGTCGAGACATTCGTTGCTATCAAGTTCCGGGGGCAGACCAACCATCTCGACATCCAGTTCAGCGGCGACGCGTTCACGCTCGATACCTTCCGGGCCGTGACCGGTACATTCGAAACGCAATACGAAGCGCTGTTCGGGCGCGGCGCGGCATTTTCGAACGCCGGCTACGAGCTGATCTCCGTGCGCGTCATGGGTCGTGGCACCTTGCCGCCGCCTGCACTGGCAACCAAAGGCGAACGCTTTGAACCGCACGGCCGCCGGTCGGTCATTTTCCGCGATGCCAGGAGCGCCGTGGAGACAGCGATCTTCCGGACATCTTTCCCGAAAGATGGCGAGCAGGCGGAGGGCCCGGCAATCATCGAGTTTCCCGGGCAAAGCGTCGTAGTGCCACCTGGCGCGACCGCACGCGCTGACCGTTTTGGCAACATTCATGTGAGGCTCGCAGCATGAGCGAGATTAATGCTGTCACCTTCGAGGTGATCCGCAATCGGCTGGTGGCGATCTCAGACGAGATGCGCATTGCACTGCAAGCGGTATCCGGCTCTCCGACCGTGACGGAAGCATCCGACTTTTTCACCGGCATATTCCTGCCGGACGGAGCGGTCGTGTCGATGGGCTTTCAGGTATCGTTCCAGGCCCCCGTCTGCGGCGAAGTGATCCGGCATATCAACGGCAAGCCTCAGCTGAAGGTGAAGGACGGCGATATCTTCATCGGCAACGATCCCTATATCGGCGCGCTGCATCAGAACGACGTTCAGATGATCGGCCCGATCTATGCGGGCGACGAGATTATCGCGTGGGCGGGCGTGGAAGCCCACGAGACCGACGTCGGCGGCATGGATTTCGCCAGCTGGTGCCCGAAGGCCAAGGAACTCTGGCAGGAGGGCATCCGCATCCCGTGCGTGAAGCTCGTCGATCAGGGCGAGGTTCGCGAGGACGTGCTGGAGATGATCGTGACGGCGTCCCGCCTTCCCGACCAGCTCGGGCTCGACATCCGCGCCTTTATCGCGACCGTGAACGTCGCACGCCGCCGCATTACCGAACTCGTTGAGCGCTATGGCGCGAAGACCGTGACGGAGGTCATGCGGCGCATGATTGCTTCATCCGAGTCACGACTGCGCGCTCGACTGCGTGAATTGCCGGACGGCACGGTTCATGCCGCCGACTTCATCGAGCATGACGGCCATCAGAACGTTCTGTACAAGATCGACTGCAAAGCGACCAAGTCAGGCGACCGCCTGACCCTCGACTTCTCGGGTTCGAGCAAGCAGGCGCCCGGCTTTATCAACGCAACGCGATCGGGCCTGGTCGGAGGCTGCGCCGGCAGCATCCTCACCACGCTGGGCTTCGATATCCAGTGGAACCAGGGACTGCTCGATCCGGTGAAGATCGTGGCGCCGGACGGTCTGATCTGTACCGCGCAATTCCCGGCTCCGGTCGGCTCGGCCACCGTCGAGACGATCTGGTCGGTCAGCAATGCGGTGATGGCAGCGCTCAACAAGCTGCTGGCGACTTCGCCGAAATACCGATACCGGGCAAACTGCATCAGCGACGGCTGCATGGCGACCTTCAATCTCGGCGGCATCAATCAATACGGCGAGCCGTTCGGGCTGCATCTGATGGACCCGCTGGCCGCGGGCTCCGGCGCCTTCGCCACCAAGGACGGCATCGACGCTGGCGGTCCAATAACCTCACCGGTCTCTTGCATCGCCGACGTCGAGCGCAACGAGCAGGTGGTGCCGCTGTTCTATCTGCATCGCAAGCTGACCCCCGATACCGGCGGCGCCGGCAAATTCCGCGGCGGCGTCTCCGCCGAGGTGGCGCTGACGCTCGGTGGCATCGAGAAAGCGATGGCGCTGATCATGACCCATGGCGTGGAATCGCCCAACACCGCCGGCCTTGCCGGGGGCTGGCCGGGCTCTACGGTCGTTCAATCGATGAGCTGGGGCGCGATCGACGGCGGTTTGCCGAACGATAGCGGCAAGTGGGAGCGCTTTGGGCCGAAGCCCGGCCTGATGCCGATGACGAACCGCGACGTGTACTCGGTGATCTGGCAAGGCGGCGGCGGCTGGGGCGATCCGCTGGAGCGTGAAGCTGCGGATGTCGCGCGCGACGTTGCGTCCGGCGCCGTCAGTGTGGAGAACGCGCGCGAAATCTACGGCGTCGTGGTGAACGGAAGTGGAGCCGACGCGGCCGCGACCGAACGACAGCGGGATGCCATCCGCAGGGCGCGCGTCGGCGCTTTCGATACCAACCCGGCACGGCGCAGCACAGCGAAGCCGATCGCTTCGCTGAGCGAGAGCCTGTTCGTAACCCGGGACGAACGCGGTACGCATGTCGTAAGCCGTGCGGGCTATATCCTCGCCACCGACAGCACAGCGTGGCGCAAGGGAGCAACGTCAAAAACCTTTGACAAGCTACCGGAACACTACCGCATCGAACTTCATGCGGATCTCTGCTGTACCGTTCACTACTGCCCGGCAAGCGGAGCGCAGCTCGCGGTCGATTTCCACCTCAAGGGGGAAGCGCCGGCTGACGATCTTTCGCTCGACCTCGCCACCGTTCCGGAACTTGCAGCATGACAAAGGTACCGAACCCGTTTCTGACCGCGACCGGCGACGAACTGCCCACACAATACGACCGGCCACCGGACTTCGACGGGTTCATCGAGGAGCGCGATATCAAGGTGCGCATGCGCGACGGCGTACATCTGTCGGTCGACGTCTATCGCCCGGATACGAAAGAAAAGCTTCCCGCCCTGCTCGCCTTTGCGATCTACAACAAGGATTTGCAGGGGCCCGACATCACCGAGGCGCTGACGCCGCAGCCATCATGGGCTCCGCTCTGGACCGGCTGGCTGGAGGCGGGCGACACCCGCTTCCTCACCTCGCGCGGCTATATCCATGTCATCGGCGCGCCGCGCAGCATCGGCAAGTCCGAGGGCGGCGGCTCACGGGAATTCGACAGCTACGATCTGATCGAATGGATCGCGCAGCAGCCGTGGTGCGATGGCAGCGTTGGCATGATCGGCATCTCCGGCTTTGGCGCCGAACAATTCAACGTCGCCAAACAGCAGCCGCCGGCGCTGAAGGCGATTTTCCCCTTCGATCCGCGCGGCGCATACGGCACGCTCGGCAGCTTCCGCGAGGAATATCACGGCGGCGTCCTGCACCTTTTCCGCTATCTGCTCTCGATCAATCTGGTTGCCCACCAGAGCAAGGGCCAACCCGGCGAATTGCCCCCCGAGCGTGAGGCGCTCTGGCACGAGGCGATGGCCAATCCCGACTTCAAGATCTACCCGCATGTCTACAACATCCTGACCCAGAAAGGTCAGCATTTGCCGGCGATCTTCGACTTCCTCATTCACCCGTAT
This sequence comes from Pseudomonadota bacterium, assembly GCA_023430245.1. Lineage (GTDB taxonomy): Bacteria > Pseudomonadota > Alphaproteobacteria > Rhizobiales > Xanthobacteraceae > Pseudorhodoplanes. The sequence continues at coordinate 3,671 of JAEZBA010000411.1, read as the reverse complement.
GACAAGGAAGAGATCGTCGAGAAGGCGGAAGCCGATTTCAGGAAGATCACGATTCCCGCCTACACGGGTTCGGGCTGGTACGCTTTCGGCTACAAGACGCATCTGAACGGCGCGCAGAACTGGTTCCGCAATATCGACGTACCGAAGAAGCTGGCCTTCGGCGGGCCGTCGCATCTGGAACGGCCCTTCCGGTCCTTTCATCAGGAGATCTTGCGCTGGTACGACCATTGGCTGAAGGGCATCGACACCGGCATCATGGACGAACCGCCGGTGAAATACTGGGTCGCCGGCGCGAATGAGTGGCGCTATGGCCAGGACTGGCCGCTGCCCGAGACGCAATGGACCAAGCTTTATCTATCGAGCTGGGGCCGGCTGCGGCCACAACCCTTCCTGCCGTCGAGCACCGACGGGCAGCTCGCGCCCGACGCCTTCGTGCAGATGCCGCTCACCCAGACCACCGAGGTGCAGCGCCTGCGTTACATGAGCGAGCCGCTGCCGAAGGATACGCTGATCGCAGGACCGATCGTGCTCACCCTGTTCGCCGAGATCGATCAGGACGACACCAACTGGATCGTGGTGCTGAGCGATGTCGGCCCCGATGTGTCGGTGCGCACCGCCCGCGAGGGCGAGCGCGATGTGCCGCGCGACCTGCCGGAGCGCGAACTTACTCGGGGCTGGCTGAAAGCCTCGATGCGCGAACTCGATCCGAAGCGATCAAAGCCCTGGAAGCCTTGGCACAAGCTGACCCGCGCCGCGAAAAAGCCGGTGGTCCCCGGAACAGTCACCGAATATGCAATCGAGTTGATGTCGACCGCTAACATGTTCAAGGCGGGTCACAGGATTTGTCTCGACATCACGAGCCTCGATGTGCCGACTGGTGTCGGCGGTGCGACGAATATCGAGTACTTTCCGTACCACATTTGCTCGCATCGAACCGTGCTTCACAAAATTTACCACGACGAGAAGAACCCCTCACATCTTCTGTTACCGGTGATCCCAGCCCAGTCCTAAATTAATGACCTGCTAACACGGAAAATCACGAAGATCGAAAGACGCACGTTCACCGTTGGCCGGTCGCCGCACAACTTGATCGCTGCTGGTTAGAGGCGTCGGCGCCAGCTCCCTGACTGGGAGAAGGCAGAACTCCTGCTGGATGCGCGCTGGCAGGAGCTGGCATCACTGGATGCCGGGCCGCTTCCGGAGAGGTCACTCCGCTTCATCAAGGGTTTAGATTGAGCTTTGCGTCGGAAACGACTTTACCCCACTTGTTGTACTCATCGCGCAGGAACTGATCGAACTCCGCGGGTGTGCTCCCGACCGATTCCACCGTCTGCTCAAGCAATAGCTTGCTCACCTCGGGATGTCGCACAGCCTTCACGACTTCCTTGTTCAGTTTATCGACGACTGCGGCAGGCGTTCCGGCGGGAGCGAGAAGTCCTATCCAAGCGCCGGAATCGAGCGCCGGAAATCCGGCTTCAGCCATTGTGGGAACGTTCGGCAAGGCAGGTGAGCGTTGCTTCCCCGTGACTGCGATCGCTTTGAGCTTTCCATCACGAATATTGGACATGAACGCTCCCGGTGCGGCCACACCAAGTTGAACCTGCTCGCCCAACAAGGCTGTCATAAGTGGTGCGCCACCCCGAAACGGGACATGCAGCATATCCACATTGGCAAGAAGCTTGAGTTGCTCCATCGCCAGATGGCCCGACGTTCCCGTTCCCGGGGTTCCGAAATTCAGGCTCTTGGCTTTTGCCTCCCGCAGCATGTCCGAAATGTTGTCGGCCGGGAATTTCGGATACGTCATGACAGCGAGCGGGATTTGCGCAATCAGCGACACGGATTGCAGATCTTTGAATATGTCATACCGCAAGTTTTTCAGGACATGCGGGTTGACGACGTGTGAGTCGAAAACGACCAGCAACGTGTAGCCGTCCGCCGCAGAGCCGGCCACGGCCTCGGTCGCAATCGCCCCGCTTGCGCCGGGGCGATTCTCTACAACGATAGTCTGCCCCATGGAATCAGACATCCGCTGGCTGACTTGCCTCGCGACATAGTCGACTACGCCACCAGCCGGAAATGGCACCACCATCCGAATAGGCTTGGATGGATAGTCTTGCGCCATCGCGCTGGCGAACGAAAAAAGCCCCAGTGTCGACAATAATGCTGCTCGCATGAACGTTTTCATGATGCTTTCCTCCACAAGTGGCTTGGCCACATTTTATTTTGAACTCTGAGGGCGCGCGTCACATGCGCGCCATAGGCAAGACCAGAACGAGCTAGCCGGGAAATTTGTCGGCCAACCCTTCTTCGAATTCACCATCGACCAGCACGAAGATGACAACGGCGGCGGTATCGGACCTGTTCACCCAAGCGTGATTCGTTCCACACTGGACCAGTATGTCGCCAGCTCGAAGCGTGACCTCCCCTTCATCAAGCAACATCACGATTTCACCGGATAGCACGATCGCATAATCGATCGTTTCCGTTCGGTGCATAAGGGGATGTCGCCCTCCCTTGCCAAACGTCGCTGCAGCTGGATTGCCCAGGGCGGCGAACGCACGCAGAGAGTCCTCCGGAGTCATCTTGCGAACAGACTCTGGCTCGGGAGGAAAATTATTGACACGAATAACGGTGCCGCGCTTCGTCGGAAGTTGCCGCCGCGGTCCTTCGGTGGTTTCCGTTTGCCGCGCAACAATATTTGCAGGCATGGCATCGGTTCGGAAGACGTCCGTTGAATACCATTCCGGATCGTCAGGACTGACGTGAAGAAAGGGAGCCGGGCCATCCGAAATAACGACGGAGCGTCCTTGTTCATCGTGGCCTGTCACAACTCGACGTACAGTCTTGGGCATTTCCAAACCGCCTTTCTTCTTGCTTACGTCTTTCCCGGCGCACTCAAGAGCTTTTCGATCTGAGGCAGACGTCTTCGTATTTATGTCATATCTGGACAATGACGCTGCGGAGGCGGAACTAGCGATTATCCGCAGGATGCTTCCGGTCAACAGAAGACAGAACCTGTGCGATGATCTCCGCATTCGCGCGAATATGTGCCCGCATCGTCTCAACCGCTGACGGAGTTGGCGACAGCACATCGCTCATAAGCAGCTCGTGAGCTCCTATCAGCTTGTCCTTTTCATACTTGTCAGTGAAGGTCAGGCGACGATAGGGGATCATCCTCGTGTAAAGTGTCGAGACAAGCGATTTGAGATTTTCGAGCGGACATGCCGCCACAATCGCCAGATGGAATTCGGTGTGCCGGGACCAGTATCGTTGAATTGAATCTGTCTCGCCGCGGAACAGCCGCTCGATTTCCCGCACGAACAAATGGAAGCAACTGACGATTGAATCCTCCCAATCGACGCTCCGGTTTTCGAGCGCGAGCCGTACCGCTTCCGTCTCCAATATTTCTCGCGTCTGTATCAGGTCCATCCAGCCGGTATGCGACAGGCCGGGCACTCGAAACCCTCGCTGTCCGGTCTGGATCACGAGCCCAGCCGCCGCCAGTTGAGTCAGAGCTTCCCGCAACGGCGTCGTCCCCACGCCATACTGCTTCGCCAAGTGCTGGACCTTCAGCTTGGTATTCGGCTTGATGCTGCCGCCCAGGATTTCATTGCGGACCAGCAACGATGCCATTTCTGCAGCTGTGGTGGCGTGTTCGGACGAGATCAGGT
>JAEZBA010000365.1 GCA_023430245.1 Pseudomonadota bacterium | reverse complement strand
TTCCAGACCCAGGCCTTCGACATGGCGCCGCAGGCGTCGCAGCTTGCCGCCCAGAAGAGCGACTTGATTGGCATCGGATCGGGTCCGGAGCCGGCGGCGCGTCTGGCGAAGGAACTGCGCCGGCAGGGTCACAAGGGGCGCCTGGTTGCCGGTTCGACGATTGCCGATCCTGAACTGCCCAAGCTGATGGGTGAGGCCGGCAACGGGACGGTCATCCCGACCGCCTATTACGCCGACCTGAACGATCGCACCAAGAAGTTTGAGGCCGAATTCCTGCGGCGCGCGAAAGCTGCCGGGATCGACCGTTCGGCAGCGGCCCAGTTCGATGCGGCCACCTACGACATCGTCCTGATGTACGCGGAAGCGATGAAGCGGGCCGGCGTGACCGGCGAACCTGCCAAGATCGCAGCCGAACGCACCGCAATCCGCGACGAACTGGCGAAGATGAAGAACTTCCCCGCTTTGGAAGGCCCGATTTCATTCGGAAAGAACGGGGATGCGATCAAGGACGTCTACATCATCGAGATGCAGGACGGAAAATGGAACCTGCTGGCGACCTTCAAGTCCGAGCAGTCATAAGGTAATAGCAGCCCGCCGTCGGGTGACGGCGGCCTGCCTCGACGGGAGAAAATGTGTGCCGGACGTAGAAAGACTGAATCTCGGGCGCATTCGGCAATTGGTCATAGCCGGATGGACCGGGCGAAATGCAGAAGCCGTAGAACAGCATATCCGTGAGCTCGAAGCGATCGGGGTGAAGCGGCCGAAGACAACGCCAATCTTTTATCGCGCGGCCGCCGCGCTGTTGACCACGTCGGATGAGATCGAGGTGCTCGGCTCGCATTCGAGCGGTGAGGTTGAGTGCGTTCTCTATAACATGGGCGGCGACATCCTTGAGGGACTCGGCTCCGATCACACCGATCGCAAGGCCGAGGCCATTGGCGTATCGCTGTCCAAACAGATGTGTGCCAAACCGGTCAGCGCAGACCTCTGGCGCTTCAGCGATGTCGCGCCGCATTGGGACAGCCTGCTGCTGCGCTCCTATGTCAGGGACGGCGGTACGCGCCGCCTGTATCAGGAGGGCAGCGTAGCCGCCATGCGGCCGCCGCAGGAATTGTGCCGGATGTGGTGCGGCAAGAGCGATCTTCCGGACGCAACCGCGATGTTTTGCGGGACGCTTGTGGTGCATGGCGAGATTGCCAGTGCCGGGACCTTCGAGATGGAGCTTGAGGATCCGGTTCTCGGCCGGAAACTGACGCATGCCTACGCGATCCGGTCGCTGCCGGATGAAGGTTGAGGAGATTGATATGGGCTTTCACAAGGGTCACCAGGAATTCCACAAGCTCGATTTGTCGGAAGGCTGGCATACGCCGCCGGGATACCCTGCCGGAATCCAGCAGAAGATCATCGCAGGCGAGCTCGATGAGGTGCGCAAGCAGGGCAACCGCACCCGTCTGCTGCGTTTCCAGGCCGGGACCTATACGACGGCGCCGTTCGTCCACGAATATTGGGAAGAGGTCTTCCTGCTGTCGGGCGATCTGATCGTCGGGAATGACGCGAACGGGCAGGGCGGCGAGAAGTTCGAGGGCTATACCTATGCGGTCCGGCCGCCCGGAGTTTATCACGGGCCGTTCAAATCCGACACCGGCTGCATTTTGCTCGAAACCCATTTCTACAACGACGACGCGTAACCGACATGGCGGGACGCGCGGTTCTACCGAAGGCAGGCGACAGGCCGGACGGCCTGTCGCTGCGCGACCGCGCTTATCTTGAGATCAAGCGGCGGATCAATTGCCTCGAATTTCGTCCAGGCGACTATCTCAACGAGGCGCGGATCAGCCGCACGTTGCGCATCGGGCGCACGCCCGTGCATCAGGCGCTGGACCGTCTGATGCTCGAAGGCCTGGTTCAGGTCATCCCCCGCAAGGGCGTCGTGGTGCAGCCGATTTCGCTGGAGCAGGTGCTGCATATCCTGGAAATGCGTCTGGTCAACGAGCCGTATTGCGTCGGTCTCGCCACCGAACGCGCCACGCCGCAGGATATCGAGCGCATGCGCGCGACCCTGAATGCGTCCGCGCAGTCGATCAGGACCCGCAATCGCGAGGAACTGATGAATCTCGACCGGGCCTTTCATCACCAGATCTCGCTGTCGGCACGTAATCCGGTGCTCAGCGACCTGATCACGATGCTGCATGAGCGCTCGCTGCGCTTCTGGTTCATCTCGCTGAACGACGACCTTCAGCTACGTCGCATTCATCAGGAACATCGCGACGTGATGGATGCGATCGAGCGGCGCGACAGCAGCGGCGCGGTTGCGGCCATGCGCGGGCATATCGAATCCTCCCGGCAACACATCATGCGAACGATCTAGAGGCGCAGGAGCGGCGAAGAGCCCGCAATCATGTCCGCGCCGCATCGGATGCGGCGATCAGGTTGGGCAACGGAAAAGCAGTATTGTCGGCATGGTGCCGGGCAAGAACCGTCAAGATAATCATTCGTGTGGCTGTGTCCGCCGCGTCCGGCCGGCTGAAACCTTCGGTCAACTGAAACAGCAGCGCTTGCTCGATCTGCTCGGAAAACAATTCGGTCTCGGCCACGCGCTTGCGCAGGGCCTGAAGCTGCGGATCGGCGATATCCGGCATGGCTTTCATGGCCCGCCTGACCTTGCGCAAGGGCTGAACCACATTGGCAGACCAGATCGCAATCACGTCCTCGATTCGCGCCAAATCTCCTTCTCTCAGCGTGACGCCGCGAGCCGCACCAAGCCAGACCGCGTATAACATCACATTGACGTCGATGCCGAGCTTGTCCTGCAGCTCAAGGCATTCCTCGGAAACGCCCGGAGCGCCGTAGACGCGCAGCGAAAATTGCCAGAACGGATTGTCGATTTCGAGCGGCATTATCCCTGGTCGTGTTCTCGATCGAGCGGCTTGCCGCTCCAGCGCCGGACCGTGCCAAGGTCGATATCGAAAAGGTCAAGCACGCGTCCGAGGGTGTGATCGACCATGTCCTCGATCGATTGCGGGCGGGCGTAAAAGGCAGGCACCGGCGGATACACAATCGCGCCCGCCTCGGTCACCGCGGCCATGCTCCTGATGTGGCCCAGATGCAGCGGAGTCTCGCGTAACATCAGTACCAGGCGGCGCCGTTCCTTGAGGCACACATCCGCGGCTCGAGACACGAGATTGCTGGTTGTGCCGCTCGCGATTTCTCCCATTGTCTTGATCGAGCATGGCGCGACGATCATGCCCAGGGTTCTGAACGATCCGCTCGAACAGGCAGCGCTCAGGTCCTGCTCCGGATAGGTGACGGTGGCGAGAGCCTCCAGATCGGCGACCGACTTGTCGGTCTCGTAGGCGATGGTCATCCGCGCGACTCGCGAGACGATGAGATGGCTCTCGATGCCGGAACCCTTCAGAAGCTCGAGCAGACGGATGCCATAGATCGCTCCGGATGCTCCGCTGATGCCGACGATCAACCGCTTTCTGTCGCTCATGATCTCAACCTGTGGGCGCACCGAGTGTCGACTGGCGAATGGCGCTGGACTGACGGTTTCCGATCAATGCTCCAATAGCAGCGATCCGAAGCCTTCCTTTTTGTCGTCGATGCCGTTCTCCCGCAAGGCCCACCAATAGGTTGCGGTATTGATGGCGATGACCGGCTTGTCGAGCCAGAACTCGGCGATACCGGCGAGCCGTGCCATAGCCAGATTGGTCCCGACCTGCAGCACCGCATCGATATCGGGTCCGTTGACCTCGTTGATGGCGTCGCGAAGCTCTCGTGGCGTCACATGCGCGATGGCAACGGGGCTCGCGCATTTCAGCCCCTTCAACCGTACCACCTCGAAGCCGCAATCGCTCAGAAAACGCCGCACCTGGCCGTCTCCGACCGGCATATAGGGCGTGATCACCCCGAGCCGCTTCACGCCGGGATATTGCCTGAGCGCCGCCTGGGAAGCGTCCGAACCCATCGCGCACTTGACGCCCGCATGGCTCTCGATCCGCTCCTTCAGCTTCATCGCACCGTCAAGGCCGTCCCAGAAGGTCTCCGACGACATGCCCATCACCAGATAATCCGGCTCGCAGGTCATGCAGCGATCGATCGCACGCAGGAGTTCGCTGCGGATATTCTGGATCAGCTGGTTGAAGTCGTCGTCGTTTCGGATCGGGTCGTTCGGGATATGGACCCGGCCGAAATGATTGGTGACGCCGCGCGGCGCCATCGCATCGAATTCCGGTTGTACGCTGGTGTTGGTGGACGGTGCTACGACCGCGAACTTTTTCCGGAAGCCCAGGGAATCGACCATTTCACCTTACCTTTGCATGCGGCATGGACTGAAGTCTCGCGGCGACCTCGTCGCCGGTCATCAGGTCCGCATATTTCTGTCCCATGTCGAACAGATTGGCATCGTGCGGCGCGATGGCGCGATCGCCCACGCAGTCGGTGACAACGACGGTCCTGAAATTATGGCTCATCGAATCGATCACGCTCGCACGCACGCAACCGCTTGTGGTGCAGCCGGTGACGAGAACCGTATCGACGCGCTTCTGGGCCAGCCAGCCGACCAGGCCGGTACCAAAAAAGGCGGAAGGCTGAGTCTTGCGAATGATATACTCGCCCGCCGAGGGCGCGAGCGCGTCCACGATCTGTGCGGCGGCAGCGGTCTCGGTCAGGGCGAGCAGCCCTGGCATCTTGCGTGTAAAGACCGAAGCGTCGCTACCGTCATCGGCATAGACGATGCGCGTGAACGCCACCGGAATGCCCACCTGTCGCGCGGCAGCGAGCAGCGTTTTCGTCTTTTCAATCGCCTGCGCGATATTGCCGCCCCCAAAAAGGGCGGGATCATTGAAGCCGTTTACGAAATCGACGATCAGCAAAGCGGGGGCGCTGCCAAAGCCGGAAGGGTTGCCGATATTCTGCCGCTTGTAGACTGCAATCGCCTCCTGCGAGGCGCCCTGTGAAATATCACTGTCCTTATCAACCATGCAAAAAGCCCCAAAACGCAGTCATTGACAGATAAGAGACTTAGGTATCATAATTATTATGATGATGAACATCAATGTTGCAACCCCGCTCCGCCGTGGCGCGCGGGACAAATCGCCCGAGGCGTTTCCGCTCAGCGTGTCGCTTCCTGCCGTGCTGATCGAAGGCGGCGATTACGAATTTCGTCGCCTGATCCACCGCATGATCCTGAATGAGGGTCGGCTCGTCGAAATTCGCAAGTCGTTTGCAAGGAAGGTCGGCGTCACCGGTGCGCAATATACGATGATGATGGCTCTGCTGCGTCTGCAGGGCGATACCGGTATCGCGATCGGCGCGCTGGCCGATTTCCTGGAGGTCACCGGCCCGCACGTGACCGGTGAGGTGCGCAAGCTCGCGGCCAAGGGCTATGTGCGAAAGTGCGCCAATCCGAAAGATAAACGTGGCGTGCTGATTTCGCTGACCCGGCAGGGCAAGAGCCGGTTGCTGTCTGCCTTCGCATTCATCCGCAGCGTCAACGACATCTTGTTTCAGGGCGTCACAGCCGAGGAATTTCGCACAATCGTGCGGTTCAATCAGAAATTCATGAAGAACACCGCACTTGCTCTCGACGGGATCGAGCGCGAGGAGCGGCCCGGCGGGCGCCGGGCTGTGCGTTGAACCGGAGGTAGAC
>JAEZBA010000338.1 GCA_023430245.1 Pseudomonadota bacterium | reverse complement strand
TTGTGTATAAGAGTCAGACGTCACCCTTAACGTCGATTCGCTCATCGATTTCAAAAACGAGTTCGCGCGGTACCAGGGGTGGAATTCGGTTTCGGAGATAGGCGTCCGTGCGCTCCAGCTCGTTCATGCCAGACGACTGCCGCTTCAGACGTCCGATGACCAGCGTGTCGCCAAATCCCTTCGTGGTGAGAATTGCGGTCCGCGCCGCATTTCCGGTCAAAAGCGCGTTTAGGCCTACGGTCGTCCCGTGTCCGAAGCGCTCGATCTTGGCGCAGAACTGGTCGAAGCTTAGCCCATAGGCCTGCGCCGCCAGTCCGATCGCGTCGATCACGCCGCCGAGAACGTCCGACGTAGTGGGAGACTTGAACACACGGGTCTGACCATCATCTGCCGAAACCCAAAGGTCGGTGAATGTTCCCCCGACATCCGTTCCAATGAAGAAACCCAAGGTCGTCTCCCTAGAAGCTGCGCGAAGCGAGCGAGGCTCTTGATTTGTTATCGGACTGCAATCCGGGGGCAGCCCGCGTCGTAATTCCTTTTGCCATCATTCTTGAACACTCGTACAAGTATAGAGTCAATACACTTTGAGAAGGTGAAGCGCTTTGCGAGACGGAGAAAAAGCAAGGCTGTCGATTCTGGATGCCGCTGAAGCGCTTTTTGCGGCAGCTAGTTTCGACACCGTGTCAATAAGGGACGTCGCCGCGAAAGCGGATGTGCCCTTGGGACTGATCAACTACCATTTCCAATCCAAGGAAAAGCTGTTTGAAGCGATCATTGCGCGCCGCTCGGCTGAACTGAACGCCAGGCGCCGCGAAGCTTACGTCGCGCTGCAAGGCAAGCCTCAGATCCGTCAGGTCATCGAAGTGTTCCTCAAGCCTTATCTCGAACTCGTAATGTCAGGCGGTGCTGGCTGGCGCGCTTACGGCAGATTGCTTGCGCACACTGGCCAGCAACAACGATGGGCGGGGCTGATTTCGAGACAGTTCAAGGAAACCCAAGACATTTTCTTCGAAGCACTTCAAAGAGCCGAGCCGGGCATTTCCAGGGAAGCGGCGGCGCGAGGCTACGTGCATATGTTGTCCGTGATGGTCGGACTGTTCGCGGCAAACGAGTCTCTGAGTCTGGTGTCTCGACGCGCCTATTCGGGGCGGGATCTGCAGCGCGCTTATGATTTTGTCTTGCCGTTCCTGGTCGGGGCCTTTGAGGGGCTGGCAAGAGACGGCGCACCGCCGGACAGCCCCCGTCCGCCGCCCAAAGCTACGCCAAAGCGACGATAAAGCGTCGAGCGGAATCGGCGCGCCCGCTGCCGCGGACGTTGTGAGGCTTGTGCCCATGGCCGCTGGCGGCTGTGCGGCAATCTCTTTGCGAGAGATTGTCATTGAGCAGTCCGCACGGCTCGCTTTGCGAGAATCGCGACCAGATGGGCCCGATAGTCCGGTGAACCGTGTAGATCGTCGATCAGGCCGGCGGGAGATTGCTTGATGCCGTCGATGGAATCGGCTGCCCAGCGCCTTGTCAGCGCATGTTCCATTTCGGTCTGACGAAACACGCAATTGCCAGCGCCGGTGACAGCCACGCGCGCCTCGGATGGAAATTTGGCGACGAAGACACCGGTAATTGCGTAGCGTGACGCCGGATTGCGGAATTTTACGTACGCCGCCTTCATCGGCACTTGAAAAGAAACGGATGTGATCACTTCATTTGGCTCGAGCGCCGTCTCGAACAGTCCGGTGAAGAAGGCATCTGCCGCGATTTCGCGACGGTTTGTCACGATGGTGGCGTTCAGTGCCAAGGCTGCTGCAGGATAGTCGGCGGCCGGATCATTGTTCGCTATCGAGCCACCGATGGTGCCGCGATGACGGACATGCGGGTCGCCGATGCCGCCGGCGAGCTCGGCCAGTGCCGGTAGCGAGGCTCGCAGATCGGCGGATTTTGCCACCTGAGCATGGGTGGCCATGGCGCCGATGACGATCTTGTTCCCGGTAACGGCGATTTCCCTCAGGCCCGCAAGAGCACCGAGTTCGACGAGATGCGTCGGGCGTGCCAGACGCTGCTTAAGCGTCGGCACCAATGTCATGCCGCCGGCGAGTATCTTCGCCTCGGGATGTTCGCCCAGCGCAACGACGGCCTCCGAAACGCTGCGCGGTCTCAGATAATCGAAGCTGTACATGGGACCTTCCTCAGCGCATTGCGGCCGCGCCGGCCTCGATTGCACTCACGATATTTTGGTAGCCGGTGCACCGACACAGATTGCCTTCGAGATAGTCCCGGATCTGCGCGCGCGTTGGGCTCGGGTTATCACGGACGAGATCGAGCGCGGCCATCACCATGCCCGGTGTACAGAACCCGCATTGCAGACCGTGGTGATCGCGAAATGCTTCCTGCATCGGATGCAGTGCCCCGTTCGCGGCTACGCCCTCGATCGTCGTGACTGAGCGACCTTCGACTGACGCTGCGAGCACCGAACAGCTCTTCACCGAAACTCCGTCGAGATGAACCGTGCAGGCGCCGCACTGGCTGGTATCGCAGCCGACATGCGTGCCGGTGAGGCCAAATTCGTCGCGCAGCAGGTTCACGAGCAGAGTTCTGCTCTCGATGTCGGCCGAAACCGTCCTTCCGTTCACTGTTAAAGAGATACGTGGCATGGGCGTGTTCCTCGGATGCTCCGCTACTGCTCAGGCGGCTTGCGATTTCTGGGTTGACTGAATGGCTCGCCACACGCGGAGCGGGGTGAGTGGCATATCCAGATCGGTAACGCCGACAGGTCCAAGGGCGTCGAGTACAGCATTCACGATCGTTGGCGGTGCGCCGATCGTCCCGGACTCGCCAATCCCTTTCACGCCGAGCGGATTTGTCTTTGCTGGGATTTCCTCGAGCGCCGACGCGACATCGGGAAGATCATCCGCTCGCGGGACGCCGTAATCCATGAAGCTGCCGGTCAGCAATTGACCGGTCTGGTCGTAGGCAATGTTCTCGATCAGTGCCTGTCCGACCCCCTGGGCGATGCCGCCCTGGATCTGGCCTTCGCAGATCATCGGATTGATTATCCGGCCGAGATCGTCCACTGCCGCAAATCGCTCGATGGTGACGCGCCCGGTCTCCGGATCGACTTCCACTTCGCAGACCTGACAGCCATTTGGATAATTCGGAGCGCCGCCCGGGGCACCGGAATGCGATCCCGATGCATCGAGCCCCAGGCCGAATTTCAGGACCGGTCCGGCGGGCGCATAGAACGCCTTCGCTACCGCCGTGAGGGGAATGGCTTTGTCCGTGCCCACGACCTTGAACAGCCCATCCTTGAATTCGATGTCGTCAACGGCGGCCTCGAGAATTGCCCCCGCCATCGGTTTTGCCTTGGCGATGATGCCGTCGGCGGCAGCGCGCAATGCGGAGCCTCCAACCAGGGAACTGCGCGCAGCGAAAGTGCCGCGACCGATCTGGACCTTATCGGTGTCACCCTGAATGTAGGCGATCGACTCGAATGGAACTCCAAGCCATTCCGAGACGAGTTGGGCAAAGGCGGTCGCGTGACCTTGTCCGTGCGAATGCGTGCCGGCAATGATTGATACCATTCCGCTAGGATCGAAACGCAGATCCATTCGCTCGTTAAACACTCCGGCCAGCTCGATATAGGGGGTAACGGCGCGTCCGCGCAGCTTGCCGTCCCTGGCGCTCGCGGCCTTACGGGCTTCGAAGCCATCCCAGTCGGCAAGCCTCAGACATTCGTCCATCATCCGCTCGAAGTCTCCGCTGTCGTAATTCTGATGAGTCGCGGAATGGTAGGGAAGGGCGTCAGGTTTGATCAGATTGCGTCGTCGCAGCTCGACGCGATCGATTCCCGTGACCTGAGCCGCACGATCGAGCATGCGCTCGATGAAATAAATCGCCTCCGGGCGCCCAGCGCCGCGATACACCGAAGTTGGCGCTGTGTTGGTGAATACCGCGTTTGTCCTGAGATCGACGGCCTGCACGTCGTAGACGCTGGGGATCAGCATCAGCGAAAAGAAAAGCGGCGCCGTCATTGCGGCCCACCAATAGGCACCGAGTGCGTGGTAGGCATTCGCGCGAACGCCGAGAATTTTCCCGTCGGCATCGAGCGCGAGTTCCCCGTAGATCACCTGATCGCGGGCATGAGTATCGCACTGCAGACTTTCCGAGCGGGTCGCAGTCCATTTCACCGGCCGACCGCATTTCTTCGACGCCCACAGCACCAGCACGTCGTCGGGATACAGATTCGCCTTCATACCGAAGCCGCCGCCGACGTCCGGCGAAATCACACGGATCTTCGTTTCGGGGATATTGAAGATCGCCGAAGCCAGTTTACTGCGGATGCCGTGCGGGTCCTGGGACGTGGTGTGCAGTGTGTAGCTGTCGTTCGCGGCGTCGTAGGCGCCGACGGCCGCGCGAGGCTCGATCGCGCTTGCCGTTATCCGGTTGTTGCGCATCCGAAGCGTCACGACGTGCGTCGCCTTATCAAACGCCGCATCGGTCTGGGCCTTGTCCCCCAATGCAATGGTGACACCGACATTTCCGTTCGGGTTTTCGCTCCAGAGCTTCGGCGAGGACGGCTTGCATGCCTCTTCGAGATCGACGACCGCTTCGAGCGGTTCGTACTCAACCTCGATGAGGTCGGCTGCGTCGCGTGCCTGCGCTTCGGTCTCGGCGACAACAAACGCGACGCGATCGCCGACGCATCGTACCTGATCGGGCAGCAGAACCGGGCGAAGCGTCGCGAAGCCCTTGGGACCTCCCCAAGCTTCCGGCATGAAGTGCGGCGGGATACTTCCGATATTGTCGGCGATTGCGTCCGCACCCGTGAGTACGCAAACGACACCCGGCAAAGCCTTGGCAGCCGTGACGTCGATGCTCTTGATGTTTGCGTGCGCATGGGGCGAGAGCACAGGAACGCCGTGACACTGCCGTGGCATCGTTATGTCGCCGACGAACGAGCCTGACCCTGTCAGGAATCGCTTGTCCTCAACGCGACGCACAGCCTGTCCAATACCGAATTTTGTCATATTCACCCTCCCGCCGCTTTTTTTGTTTTCCGGCTGGGCAGCCCCAGCCGGCGCTTTTTTCGGTCCTTACGGGACGACCAGGCTTTTCACGTCGATGTCCTTGCGGATCAGACCCATTTCTTTTGCAAGTTCGACGAAGAACACGAAGTCTTCGGCCTTCAGATCGAGTGCCATGGTGGGATAAACTGGTGTGTTGAACCCGAGATACTTCTTCTCGATTTCCTTGGCCTTTTCCGGATTGGCCTTCAGCGACGCGAGGCCCTCGGCCAGGCAGGCGCGGAAATTCTTGATAACTTCGGGATTAGCCTTCGCCCAGGCGCCGGTGGCCGACCAGAGCGTCAGCAGCGAGTCCGGGTTGACGGCGACATAGAACTCCTCGGGAATTCGGTAGCCGATGTCGGCGCCGACAATGCGGGAACGGATCGGTTCGACAGCCACCACGCCGTCAAGGGTGCCGCCTTTCAGGAGGTCCGGCATCTGCGGAAACGTTGCTTCGATGAACGTAACCTCTTCCGGCTTCACGCCGTTATTCTTCAGCCATTTCTTGAACATCACGTCGGCCACACTGTTGAGGCCGGGAACGCCGATCTTCTTGCCCTTGACGTCGGCAGCGGTCTTTACCTCGACGCCCTTGCGCATCACGAGGCTCATGCTCGGATTAGCTTTTACCATCCGGGTTGCGCCGGCGATGCCGACGAGATCCAGACCGCCTTCACGGGTCTGAAGCATAACCGTTGGGGTGCTCATACCGATCTGCAGGCTGCCTGCGACCAGAGCCGCCGGAATATTGCTGACGATCGGCATCCGGGTCATCGTCGCATCGATCTTGTGCTTGTCGAAACAGCCTTCCTCCTTGGCGATGAAGGCCGGCAGGAAGTCGCTTGCGGTCGGATATCCGATCGTGACCTTGGTCTGCGCGGCGACAGGCGCTGACATAGGTCCAAATGCGAGTGCCAGGCTCGCAATAAATAGCTTCATTCGCATGATCGTTTCCTCCAGGACGTTGTTAGTACAGTTTAGTTTCGGATCGTATGGTTACAGCAGTCGTTTCCGTCATCCTGTCTGATCGTCTGGCGACGAGAAGTGTGGTGGAGACGCCACCGACATTCGTGTTTCCGCGACAAGATCACGACGGCTGGCCTCTCAGGAATACGGATTGCGCCAGCGTAGCGCGCGCTTCTCGAACGTAAGCAATGCGTAATTGACGATGAAGCCGATGGCGCCCAGCAGTATCAGCCCGGCATATAGGTCCGCACTGCGGAAGCTGCGTTGCGCCATGAAAATGTCCCTGCCGATGCCGGGCAAAGATGCTTGCATCTCCGTCACGACTGCGAGGATCAGCGATATTGCGAGACTGACGCGGATGCCGGACAAGATGTCCGGCATGGCGGATGGTATGGCGATCTTTCGCAGGAACTCGATGCGCGTCAGCCCCAAGACCGCCGACACTTCCTGGAGTCGCCCCTGAATCGAGCCGAAGCCATAGACGCTGGAC
>JAEZBA010000301.1 GCA_023430245.1 Pseudomonadota bacterium | reverse complement strand
CCGAGTAGCGGATCTCCGAAAGCCGGCAATGCATCGTCTGCAACGCGGTGAAGTAGATCAGTTGCTTGCCCGCGAAATCGCGGAACTGCACCCAGCCCGGCTGCTTGTTGGCATCCAGCATCGCCTTGTAGATCTGCATGTCGGGCAGTTGCGGCTTGTACTCGTCCTCGTCGCTCTCCTGCGCACCGGCCGGCAGGCCAGATGCGGCGAGCGTGATGATGAGGAGAAGTCGGAAGATGAGGGTCATGATCAGGTCCGCAAGGCCATGGGATAGTTGTTTTTCGCAAGTTCGTGTCGCTTGGCGCACTGGATAAAGCATGAACAATGCCATAATTCCATCCTTGCGAACGTGCATCCGCCATCAGTCGGTTTCAAGTGCGGTTCGCCAGGCGAACGATTTCAAAGTGGTAGGCGGCGTGACATCACGATTTCTTCTCGGCATCGACACCGGCGGCACCTATACCGACGCGGTCCTGTTCAACCCCGAAGAAGGCGTCAGGGCTCGCGCCAAGTCGCTGACAACGCGGCATGATCTCTCCGAAGGCATTCGCGGCGCGGTTGAGAACGTGCTGGCGGAAACCGGTACGGATCCGTCCGCGATCCGCCTCGCCTCGCTGTCGACCACGCTTGCCACCAATGCCCTGGTCGAGGGCCAGGGTGGCCGGGTCTGCCTCGTCATGATCGGCTTCGGACCCGAGGATCTCGAGCGCGACGGGCTCAAGCAGGCTCTCGGAAGCGATCCCGTCGTCTTTCTTGCCGGTGGCCACAATGTCCACGGACACGAGACTCCGCTCGACACGGCAACGCTTGCTGCGCAGCTCGACGAACTGTCGGGCTCGGTAACCGCCTTTGCCATTGCCGGCTATTTCGCGGTCCGCAACCCCGATCACGAGCTTCGCGTCCGCGACCTGATCCGCGACAAGACGCACCTTCCCGTCACCTGCAGCCACGAACTCTCCTCCAAGCTCGGTGGCCCGCGCCGGGCGCTGACCACGCTGCTCAATGCGCGGTTGGTCTCGATGATCGACCGGCTGATCGGCTCGTCTGAAGATTTCCTCAGGGATCGCGGCATCGAGGCGCCGCTCATGGTGGTGCGCGGCGACGGCGCGCTGATCTCGGCCGCAGAAGCGCGGCTCAGGCCGATCGAAACCATCCTCTCCGGTCCGGCGGCAAGCCTTGTCGGCGCCCGCTTCCTGACCGGGCTCGACGATGCTGTCGTTTCCGACATCGGCGGCACGACCACCGACGTGGCGATCCTCGACGAGGGCCGGCCTCGCCTCGACGAGAACGGCGCTGTCGTCGGCGGCTACCGCACCATGGTGCAGGCAGTGGCGATGCGCACATACGGCCTTGGCGGCGATTCGGAAGTCCATGTGAACACGCGCGGCCTCGAGGGCGCGCTGACGCTGGGTCCGCGCCGGGTGCTGCCGCTCAGCCTTATCGGCAAGCTGCATGGCGCCAAGGTCCGCGACATGCTCGAACGGCAGATCAAGGCAACCCATGCCGGACGGCAAGATGGCCGATTCGCACTTCGCTCCGGTCTGCCCGACCGGTTCGCAAGCGGCCTGTCCGCCGCCGACCAGGCGCTTTATGACCGGGTACCCGAAGAACCGGTGGCGCTCAACGACCTGCTCGTCACCTCGATGCAGAAGGCGTCCCTCGATCGTCTGGTCTCGCGCGGACTGGTTCATATCTCGGCGATCACGTCGTCCGACGCCATGCATATTCTCGGTCGCCAGAGTCAGTGGGACAAGGACGCTGCCCGGCTCGGCCTCGAACTTGCCTGTCGCACCCGCGACGGCTCCGGAAAGCCGATCGCCAGTTCGGCGGTGGAACTCGCCCACAAGATCGAGGCGCGGATGACCCGGCAATCGTCGGAAGTGATCCTCGCCGCATCGCTGGGTGAGGACGGCGTCGAAAGCGTCGATCCGTCGAAATCCGTCTCCATCGACCGGGCGCTCAACCGCACGCCGGGCGTGGTTCGCTTCTCTCTGGCGCTCGACAGGCCGCTGATCGGGCTGGGGGCGTCCGCCCATGTCTATTATCCGGCGATTGCCGCGATGCTGGGCGCCGAATCGGTCATTCCGCCGGATGCCGGCGTCGCCAACGCCATCGGCGCGGTGGCGGGCGAGATCAGCCAAACGGTGCTGGTGACGGTGACCTCGCCGGAAGAGGGGGTCTACATCCTCTCGGGCGGCGGTCCGACCGAACGCATGACCGGGGAAGCGAAGACATTCGAACTTGCCCGCAAGCGCGCCCGTGCGACCGCCATCCGCCTCGCCACCGAAAACGGCGCCGACGATCCGGTGGTGCGCATGGTCGAACAGATCGACGCGCCCGAGATCGAAGGCAGCCGCAAGCTCGTCGAAGCCAGATTCTCGGCCACTGCGTCGGGCCGGCCGCGGATCACCTGACCGAGACCCGAGCCTCTACTGGAACAGCGAGACGATATTGCTCGCATTCGCATTGGCGATGGACAGGGCCTGCTGACCGAGCTGCTGCTGGGTCTGCAATGCCTTGAGCCGGGCGGACTGCTCGTTCAGGTCAGAATCGCGCAGGCGACCGACACCTTTCATGCTGATATCGCGCAGGTCCTTGATGAATTCGGTCTGGCGCTCGA
>JAEZBA010000225.1 GCA_023430245.1 Pseudomonadota bacterium | reverse complement strand
GGTCACGTCGCTGCTGTCGCCGCGCCAGATCCGCCGCCTCGCGCTGGTGATCTTCGGCATGAGCCTGGTGTTGCTGGCCGGCACGCTGGTCTTCGGCACCGAGATCAAGGGTGCACGGCGCTGGATCGTGCTGATGGGCGTCAACATCCAGCCGTCCGAATTCGTCAAGCCCGCCTTCGTGATTCTGATCGCCTGGCTGTTCGCCGAATCCGCGCGCAAACCGGACATGCCCGCCAACACGCTGGCCCTCGCGCTGCTGGGAGCGGTGGTCACGCTGTTGATGCTGCAGCCCGATTTCGGGCAGACCATGCTGATCGCGATGGTATGGGGTTCGCTGTTCTTCATGGCCGGCATGCGGCTGATCTGGGTCGTCGGCCTTGCCGGGACCGCGTTTGCCGGCCTCGGCGCCGCCTATCTGACGGTGCCGCATGTCGCCCGGCGGTTGAAGCGCTTCATGGACCCATCTTCCGGCGATACCTTTCAGGTCGACAACGCGGTGGAATCCTTCGTCCGAGGCGGTTGGCTCGGGCAGGGGCCGGGCGAGGGCACGGTGAAACGCATCCTGCCCGACAGCCATGCCGACTTCATCTTCGCGGTCGCGGCCGAGGAGTTCGGCATCGTGCTCTGCCTGATCGTGGTTGCGCTGTTCGCCTTTATCGTGATCCGGGTGCTGTCGCGGGCGATGGCGGCGCAGGATCCGTTCGCGCGCTACGCAGCTGCGGGCCTTGCCATCCTGTTCGGTACCCAGTCGGCGATCAATATGGCGGTCAATCTGCATCTGATCCCGGCCAAGGGGATGACGCTGCCTTTCATCTCTTATGGCGGCTCCTCGCTGCTCTCGCTGGCCTACGGCATGGGGATGGTTTTGGCGCTGACCCGGGAGCGCCCGCAGGCCGAGCAATTCGGCCGGCATGGCGGAATGGGGCTTGGCGCGACGAGCCCGGCGCGCGCCTGACGGCTCCGATGACGGCGCTTCTGAATTTTCAAATCGCCCTCTAAAGTGGCGAAATGACCGACCTCCGGAACATTCCGCCGACATCTCCCCTCGTCATGGTCGCCGCCGGCGGCACCGGCGGCCATCTGTTTCCCGCCGAATCGTTGAGCGCGGCGCTGGCCAAGCGCGGCATCGTCACCGTGCTCGCCACTGATAATCGCGCGGCCAAATTTGGCGAGCATTTCAAGTCGCTGTATGTCGTTCCGAGCGCCACCTTGAGCGGACGCGATCCGGTATCTGTCCTGCGCACCGCGGTCACGATGGCGGCCGGTCTCGGCAAGGCGGCGATGTTGATGCGCAAGGTCAGGCCATCGATCGTCGTCGGCTTTGGAGGCTATCCGTCGGTACCGCCGGTCTTCATCGCCAGCATCATGAAAATCCCGACCTTGCTGCACGAGCAGAACGCCGTGATGGGCCGCGCCAATCGCTTTCTGGCGTCCCGCGTTAGCGCGATCGCGACCGGATTCGCCGGCGTCACCGACAAGGACAAGGCGCTGGCGATCAAGACCACCTGCATCGGTAATCCGCTGCGACCGGCGGTGATCGCTGCCGCCAAGACGCCTTTCGAGCCGGTGGAGCCGAATGGCGAGCTTCGCGTTCTGGTGTTCGGCGGCAGCCAGGGCGCCAGCATCATGGCCGATATTGTGCCGCCGGCGATAGCGAAATTGCCGCCGCATTTGCAGATGCGGCTGAAGATCGTCCAGCAGGTACGCGAGGAAGATTTGACGCGCGTGCACGATATCTACACGCGGGCGCAGGTGGCGCATGAGATCGCGCCGTTCTTCACCGATCTGCCGGCGCGGATGGCGGCCGCTCATCTCGTGGTGTCGCGTTCGGGCGCCGGGACCGTTGCCGAACTCAGCGCCATCGGCCGGCCGGGCATTCTCGTGCCGTTGCCGCACGCGCTGGATCAGGATCAGGCGGCCAACGCCTTGGTGCTGGAAAAGGCCGGCGGCGCGATTCGCATTCTGCAGAAAGATTTCACGCCGGACCGGCTGGCCGCCGAGATCGACGCGCTGGCGGCCGATCCGGACCGTCTTGCCATCATGGCGGCTCTTGCGGGGGGTATCGGCGTGCTTGACGCTGCCGACCGGCTCGCCGATCTGGTGTTGAAAGTGGCCCGGGTTGCGGGTTAGGGCACCGATTGGACTGAGCCGAGCTTACCGACTATCACCGTCACCCTGAGGGGCGAGCGCAACGAGCCTCGAACGGCGACGGCCGATGCGGCGCTACCCGGGGCCATCGATCCTTCGAGGCTCGCCTTCGGCGGGCACCTCAGGATGACGGAACAACGCCGTACTCGCATTGACCAAGCTAAGGGACATCACCTCATGAAGTTGCCGCGCGATCTTGGCTCGATCCATTTCGTCGGGATCGGAGGCATTGCATGAGCGGCATTGCCGAAGTGCTGGCCAATCTCGATTACACCGTCACCGGCTCAGACGTTGCCGAGAGCGCGAACGTCAAGCGGCTGCGCGAGAAGAATATCCAGGTTGCGGTCGGCCATGACGCCAAGAATGTCGACGGGGCGAGCGTGGTGGTGGTGTCGTCCGCCATCAAGCGCGACAATCCGGAACTGATCGCGGCGCGCGCCAAGCGTCTGCCGATCGTGCGTCGCGCCGAGATGCTGGCCGAACTGATGCGCCTGAAATCTGCCGTGGCGATCGCCGGCACCCACGGCAAGACCACCACCACCTCGATGGTTGCGACCTTGCTCGATGCCGGCGGGCTCGATCCGACCGTGATCAATGGCGGGATCATCAATGCCTATGGCACCAATGCCAGGCTCGGCGAAGGCGACTGGATGGTGGTCGAGGCCGATGAATCCGACGGGACCGTCCTGAAGCTGCCGGCCGACGTCGCGATCGTCACCAATGTCGATCCCGAACATCTCGATCACTTCAAGACCTTCGAGGCCGTCAAGGAGGCTTTCAAGGCTTTCGTCGAGAATGTGCCTTTTTACGGTTTCGCCGTCATGTGCACCGATCATCCGCAGGTGCAGACGCTGGTCGGTCGCATCGAGGACCGGCGCATCATCACCTATGGCGAGAACCCGCAGGCCGATGCGCGTCTGGTGGGCCTCCATTACAAGGGCGGCGTCTCGCATTTTTCCGTGGCGTTCCGCGGCCGGGATGCGCAGGCCGAGCACGTCATCGACGGTCTGACGCTGCCAATGCCGGGGCGGCACAACGCGCTCAACGCCACAGCCGCCATCGCAGTTGCGCATGAGCTGCTGGTGCCGGACGAACAGATCCGTAAAGCCATCGCCTCATTCGGAGGCGTGAAGCGGCGATTTACCCGTACCGGGGAGTGGAATGGCGTCGCCGTGATCGACGATTACGGCCATCATCCGGTAGAAATCTCAGCTGTATTGCGTGCCGCCCGCGAGTCGAACGAAGGCCGCGTCATCGCGGTCGTGCAGCCGCACCGCTACACCCGGCTCAAGGAGTTGTTCGAGCAGTTCTGCACCTGCTTCAACGACGCCGACGCGGTGATCGTCGCCGATGTGTATTCGGCGGGCGAACAGCCGATCAAGGATATCGACCGCGATCATCTGGTCATGGGCATTCGCGCGCGCGGCCACCGCAATGTGTCGGCGCTGGAAAGCTCGGAGCGGCTTGCCTCGATGATCCGCGGCATTGCGCAGCCGGGTGACATGGTGGTTTGTCTCGGCGCCGGCAACATCACGCAATGGGCTTACGCGCTGCCCGGCGAACTGCAGGCGTTGGGCTGATCGCTTGCAACGCGTCTTTTAACGGTTCAGCGAGGCGTCCTCGATCATCCAGCTGACCAGTTGCTCAAACGACATTCCGGCATGGGCCGCGAGTTCCGGCACCAGCGAGGTCTGGGTCATCCCCGGAATGGTGTTGACCTCGAGACAGACGAGGCCGTCGACCCCGCGCCTATCGTCGAAACGGAAATCGGCACGGGTCACGCCGCGGCAGCCGAGCGCATCGTGCGCCATCACCGTCAGCCGCTGCACTTCGCGCGTGATTTCGTCGGGGATCACCGCAGGCAGCACATGCTCTGAACCGCCGGGCGCATATTTCGCCTCGTAATCGTAGAACTTCACCTTCGGCACGATCTCGATCACGGCGGTGGCTTCACCCTTCACCACCGCGCAGGTCAGTTCCTTTCCGGGGATATAGGTTTCGCACAGCACGATTTCGCCGAACGCCCAGTCCTCGCGGAACAATTCCTGCGGCGGATGATCGTGAGCGTCGGGGACGATGAATACGCCGACGCTTGAGCCTTCCGCGATCGGCTTGATCACATAGGGACGCGGCAATGCATGCGCCTTGCCGGCCTCGAAACGCGAGATCACCTTGCCCTGCGGCACCGGCACCCCGCCGGCCGCGAGCATGACCTTGGCCGCATCCTTCTTCATCGCCAGCGACGAGGCCTGAACGCCGGAATGGGTATAGGGAATGCCGAGGATTTCCAGCACGCCCTGGATGGTGCCGTCCTCGCCTGGCCGTCCGTGCAGGATGTTGAAAGCAACATCGGGCTTCAGCTTGTCGAGAACGGTCGCGATATCGCGCGCGACATCGATGCGGGTGACGCGATAGCCGGCGCGCTCGGCGGCATCGGCGCAGGGATTGCCGGAATTCAGCGATACCTCACGCTCCGACGACCATCCACCCATCAAGAATGCGACGTGCTTGGTCATACGGTCTCTCGTTTCAATTGAAGCATGATGTCATCCGAAACCGCTTCACACTTTTCGGCATCATGCTTTTGCGGGAAGCTGAAACCCGTCATACAGCCAAGCGACACAGTCGAACATGTCTTGCTCGCTCTTGTTCTCCCAGGGCGAGCGCATCACTTCGCGCTCGATTCCGCCGACGTGATACCAATTGTCCCAGAGATAGCGCGATTCGTACTGGACCCGTGCGGTGCGCAGATAGCGTGCGTCGACATATCGCTTGAACGCGGCCTCGACTTCGCCGCCGGCGGTGCCATCCAGCAATTCGGCGAGACATACCGCGTCCTCGATCGCCATGCAGGCGCCCTGAGCCAAGCTCTGCAGCGTCGGATGTGCGGCGTCGCCAAGGAGCGTGACCCTCCCGCTGCTCCAGCGCCGGATCGGATCGCGATCGCCCGAGACCCAGCCGCGCCGCGATAGGTCCATCATCCCCCACAGTTTCTTCATGGTCGGATGCGAGTCGCGATAGACCCGCGCGAGATCTGGATGTGGGCTGTCCGTGTCGGTCGGCGCCATGTCCAGCGTCTTGAACACGGTGACGACGTTGAAAAGGCTATGCTCGCGCAGCGGATAATGCACGATGTGGAAGCCATCGCCCGACCACATCACCACGTTGTCGGTATCGACGTCGAAATTCACCTCGCTCATCGGCACGATGGTGCGGTGCGCGACATATCCCAGCGAGCGCGGCGGTCCTTCATTCGTCATCTGCTGGCGAATGGTGGAGCGGATGCCGTCGGCACCGATCAGCGCCGCGCCCTCGAACGTCCGGCCATCCGAGATATCGACTCGCACGCGATTTCCGAGATCTTCGAACGAAGCAACCGCCGTGCTCGCCATCATCTTGACATTGGGAAGCGCGCGGCAGGCATCGAGAAGTACCTTATGCAGGTCGACCCGGTGGATCACCACATAGGGCTTCCTGAAGCGCTTCAGAAACGACTCGCCGGTCGGAATCCGCGCGATGACACCGCCGTCGATCCAGTCATACATCACCATCGATTTCGGCCGCAGCGCGACAGCGAGAACCGCTTCGGCCACGCCCAGCCGATCGAGCATCCAGAACACATTGGGGCCAAGCTGGATGCCATAGCCGATCACGCCGAACTCTTCGGCCTCTTCGAGCAGCAGAACATCGAAGCCCTTGCGCCCAAGCGCCAGTGCGGTCATGGCGCCGCCCAGTCCGCCGCCAACGACGATGATGGGAAGGCCGCCAGTCACGCGCTGACTCCGATCCGCTTGATTTCCCACTCGAGTGTCACGCCCGAATTCTCCCTCACACGCTTGCGCACGGTTTCGCCCAACATCTCGATATCGGCCGCGGTAGCGTTGCCGCGATTGATCAAAAAATTGCAATGCAATTCCGACACCTGCGCGTCTCCCACCACCAGACCACGGCAACCGGCGGCATCGATCAATTGCCAGGCCTTGTTGCCCGGCGGATTCTTGAAGGTCGAGCCGCCAGTGCGGCTTTTGATCGGCTGCGTCGCCTCCCGCGACTCGGTGATTTTTTCCATTTCGGCAGCGATCGTTGCGCGGTCGCCGGGCCGTCCTTCGAACAGCGCCTCCGTGAAGATCACGTCTTCGGGCGCTCCGCAATGGCGGTACGTGTAGTGCATGTCGGCATTGCTGTAGACGCGGATGTTGCCGGCCCTATCGACGCCAGTTGCTTCGACCAGTGTGTCTTTGGTCTCTCCACCATAAGCGCCGCCATTCATGCGCAGTGCGCCGCCGATGCCGCCGGGGATGCCGCGCAAAAACGATAGCCCGGCAAGGCCCGCCTCCAGCGCCGCGCGCGCGACCTTGACGTCCGGGACCGCGGCGCCGGCGCGAATACGCGTGCCCTCTACCGTGACTTCGTTGAAGCCACGTCCGAGCCGGATGACCACGCCCGGAACGCCGCCGTCGCGCACGATCAGGTTCGAACCGAGCCCGATGACGATCACCGGAATTTCGGCAGGCAGGTGTTTGAGGAAATAGGCGAGATCGCTCGCGTCTTCCGGCATGAACAGCGCCTGCGCCGGCCCGCCGACGCGAAACCATGTCAGCTCGGCGAGCGGCTGGTTGGACAGCAGGCGACCGCGCAATTTCGGCATGCGGGATTTCAGGTCGGGGGACATGTCGGGGAAGGTCATCAGGTTTCCAAACGGTCCCGCCGGTTACCGGGCCGCGCTTCGAGGCGTATAAGCGACGATTACAACGCGATCCGCTTGAATGAAAGACACTGGACCGACCGGTGCAGCGTGTAGGCAGGATGCATCGAAACTGAAATGTGGCGGCACGGGTCCGGTCTTTGCCGCGCTCAGCCGGGCTGAAGCTCGTTGTTGCGTCTGCGGATCCCGCAGCCCACAGGTTCCTTAACGCGATCCGTTAAACTTTTACCAAAACTTTACCAAACGGGCCGAAGACTGACCCCGACGGGCGTAACGCGTTCTAGGCTGTCTTTCGGGTGGCCGCGGCGTGGTGCGCAACGGTTCGCCGCCACAGGGCGGCGAGGGGGACGGAGGTCGTTTCGTGTTTTCGTGTCGGCACCATCGCGGGCATCACCGGGCCGTCGCGCTTTCGCGCGCGCCTGGCGCATGCCGGCACCGGGGTTGAAGAGTCTCTCAATGAGTGAACGACAGCGTCTCGCACCAGTGTCGCGGACGGCGGATACCCGCCGGGGCGGGCGGCCGGGCCGGCGTTTCATGGCCAAGCTCGAGCGTGCGCTTCCCCGCGGCGCCGGAACCCTTGCCGCGTTTGCTTTCATCATCGCCAGCGTCAGCTATGGCATCGCCCGCGGCGGGCATGTCGAGGAGGTCGGAGCGCAACTGGCCGAGATTCGCGATGCTGCGGCGAACAGCGTCGGCTTCGAAATCTCTGCCATCGCGCTCACCGGCGAAAAGCAGCTCACCCGCGAAGAAATTCTGAACATCGCCGGCATTTCAGGCCGCGCCTCGCTCTTGTTTCTCGATGCCGAGGCGGCGCGGACGCGTCTAAAGGCCAATGCCTGGATCGCCGACGCGACCGTTCTGAAACTGTTTCCCGACCGACTGCATATTGCCGTCACCGAGCGACGCGCCTTTGCGCTGTGGCAGAAGGACGGCCGGGTGGGCGTGATTTCGCGCGACGGTGTGGTGGTGGAACCGTTCGTGGCGCCGCATGTTGCGCATCTGCCGCTGGTCGTCGGCAACGGTGCGCAGACCAAGGCCGCGGACTTCCTCACCGTCATGAACAACTATCCGGAGTTGCGCGACCAGGTCTACGCTTATGTGCTGGTGGCGGACCGGCGCTGGAACCTGCGGCTGAAGAACGGCATCGATATCCGGCTCCCGCAAGCTGAGCCGGCCGAAGCCATCGAGTCCCTGCTCGCGCTCGATCGCGACAAGAAGCTCTTGTCCCGCGATATCGCTACGATCGACCTGCGCATCCGCGATCGCGTCACCGTGCGGCTGTCGGATGACGTCGCCGCCGCACGCGCCGAGGCGCTGAAGGACAAGAAGGGCAAGCGCAAGGGAGGCGACGCATGAGCCTCCTGCAATTCGGCGTGGCGCCCAAGATGAAGCCGATTTCGCGCAAGCGCGCGGCGTTGGTCGCCGCGCTCGACGTTGGAACTAGCAAGGTCGTGTGCATGATCGCGCGGCTGGAGCCGAGCGGCGGCAATGACGTGCTGCGACGGCGGAGCCATTCGATCGAGGTGATCGGCTTCGGCCATACCGAGGCGCGGGGCATGAAAGCCGGCAGCGTGGCGGATCTCGAGGCCGCCGATCACGCCATCCGGCATGCGGTTGAGATTGCCGAGCAATCCGCAGGCGTGCACCTCGAATCGGTGGCGGTCTCGATTTCGGCCGGCCGCTTTTCCAGTGAGCGCTTCACCGCGTCGGTGGACGTCGTCGGGCCTTCGATCCGCGATGGCGATATCGCCCGGCTGCTGCAGGCCGGCAGCCAGCATTCTGGACGCGACGGGCGGGTGGTGTTGCATTCGCTGCCGCTCGGCTACGCTATCGACGGCGTTCACGGCATCCGCGATCCGCGCGGCATGCTGGCGCGGCGATTCGGCCTAGACATGCATGTGGTGTGCGCCGATGTCGCTGCGCCGCGCAACCTGATGCTGGCGATCGAGCGGGGTCAGCTCTCGATCGAGGCGATGGTGGCCTCGCCCTACATGGCCGGATTGTCGGCGCTGGCGGATGACGAAGCCGATCTCGGCGCCGCCGTGGTCGATATGGGAGCCGGCACCACTACCATTGCGGTATTTTCCGGCGGGCGATTCGTCCATGCCGACGGGTTCGCCGTAGGCGGCACGCATGTCACCATGGATCTTGCGCGCGGACTGAATGCCAGGGTCGCAGATGCCGAGCGAATCAAGACGTTCTATGGCACTGTTGTGTCCGGAATGAGCGACGAGCGCGATATGATTCCCGTGCCCGCGGTGGGTTCGGAGTCGCGTGAGCCGCCGCAGGTCGTTTCCCGCGCCGCGCTGGTGCCTTTCATCCGGCCGCGCGTTGAAGAGATTCTGGAGATGATTCGCGATCGGCTTTCGACGTCTCCGTTCGCTGCCGAGCCGCAGGGGACTGTGGTGCTGACCGGTGGTGCGAGCCAGTTGGCCGGCCTGCCGGACATTGCCTCGCGCATTCTGGGACGGCAGGTGCGTATCGGCAGGCCGCTAGGTTTGTCCGGATTGCCGGATGCAGCCAGGGGGCCCGCCTTCGCGGTCGCAGCGGGGCTTCTTGTTTATCCGCAGGCGGCGCATCTCGAACACTTCGAACCGCGGAAAACGCGGCAGGCGATGACAGGCGGGTATTTGACCAAGGTCCATCAATGGCTTCGGGAAAGCTTCTGATGGCAGCAATTCAGGATCTCCGGGACGGCCGGCGGCGGACCGGCCCTTGCGGGGACATCATCCACGCCCGCGTATGGAAGAGGCAGCCATGACAGTGAATCTCACAGCTCCCGATATCCGCGAGCTGAGGCCCAGGATTACCGTTTTCGGGGTCGGAGGTGCCGGCGGCAATGCAGTCAACAACATGATCGCAGCCGGGCTTCAGGGCGTCGAATTCGTCGTCGCAAATACTGACGCGCAGGCGCTGACCTCCTCGCGGGCGCCGCGCAAAATCCAGATGGGTGTCCAGGTCACCGAAGGTCTCGGCGCGGGTTCGCAGCCGGAGGTCGGAAAGGCCGCGGCCGAAGAGGTGATGGACGAGGTCCGGGACCACCTCAGCGGCGCACACATGGTGTTCGTCACCGCCGGAATGGGCGGCGGCACCGGCACAGGCGCAGCACCCGTCATCGCGAAAGTCGCACGCGACATGGGCATTCTGACCGTCGGCGTCGTGACCAAGCCGTTCCAGTTCGAGGGCGACCGGCGTATGCGGTATGCTGAGGCCGGCATTGCCGAACTGCAGAAGAATGTCGACACGTTGCTGATCATCCCGAACCAGAATCTGTTCCGGGTCGCCAATGAGAAGACCACTTTCGCCGACGCCTTCGCGATGGCGGACCGGGTGCTGTATTCCGGCGTGGCCTGCGTCACCGACCTGATGGTCAAGGAAGGCCTGATCAATCTCGACTTCGCCGACGTGCGCGCGGTGATGCGCGAAATGGGCAAGGCGATGATGGGGACCGGCGAGGCCTCCGGCGAGAAACGCGCCATCACCGCGGCCGAAGCGGCGATCGCCAATCCGCTGATCGACGACAACACGATGAAGGGCGCGAAGGGCCTGCTGATTTCGATCACCGGCGGCAAGGATCTGACTCTTTACGAGGTCGACGAGGCCGCCACCCGCATCCGCGAGGAAGTCGACAAGGACGCCAATATCATCGTTGGTGCGACCTTCGACGACAGCCTCGAGGGCATCATCCGGGTCGCGGTGGTGGCAACCGGTGTCGATCGTCCGGCTGTGGCGGCGAAGCCGCCGGTCGAAACCGTGAAGCGCGCCATACAAGAAAACCCGCGTGTGATCGAGCGGCCGAAGCCGGCCGCAGCGACGGCGCCGGTCCATCATGTGCCGGTTCAGGCTCCGCCGCCGCCGGTCGCGCATATTGTTGCTTCGATCGACGCCGCGGCGACGGCGGCTGTGGCCGCCGCGCTTGGCCAGGATATGGGCTTCCAGGATGCGGAGGTCGACGACGACGTCATGATTCGACCGACGCCCCCGAAGCCAACCCTGTTCGTCGAGCCGTCCGCGCCGCCGCCTCCGCCGCAGCCCGAAACCTTCGGCAACTTCATCCCGCCGCATCCGGAGCGCGTACCTCAGCGTCCTCGTATGCCGCGTATTGACGAGTTGCCGCCGCAGGCGCAGCGCGAGATCCAGGCTCAGCGGGGTGAATTGGCGGCGCCAGAACCCGAAAAGCAGCGCATGTCGCTGCTGAAACGCCTCGCCTCGGCTGGTCTCGGTCTGAAATCCGAGTCCGAAGAACCTCAGATGCGGCAGGATCCGCACCCGGTGGCGCCACCGCAGCCGATGCAGCGGATGCCGCAGCGTCCGCCGGCACGCCCGATGGAGGGTCGCGATCCGGTTTCCGACTATGCCCGGCGGCCGCCGCAGGCGCCTCAGGGATTAGACATGCACGGTCGACAGGCCCCTGTGAATAATCCTGTAGAGGACGATCAGCTGGAGATCCCGGCATTCCTTCGCCGGCAGGCCAACTGACCGGTTTTGGGATTGACGAATGCAAAGAGCCCCGGCCGTTTGGTCGGGGTTCTTTTTTGGGGCCGCCGCAAGCCAGAGCTAAGTTGCTGATTTTTCATCAAAGATTTTGCGGTGCGAAAGCGGTCCAGATCGAATTATGGCATTCATGCCAAAGTCGTTGCAAAAATGCAACGGACCGTAAGAAAATGAGGCGCAGTGCTGACGCGAATGCGGCCGGATCAAGGTAACAAAACGTAAAAAAGCGTGACTTTGGAGTATGGGGACCTGGGTCTAAGCTCTGAATGCGACGAAGGTTTTCGTCTCAGGAGATTCGGGCAGGGGGGATAGTCGGTAAAGACTACCTGCCGGAAGCATTCGGGGCAAAAGTCTGTCGCTTGGGGTCACTTCGGGGGATTGCGCTGCGCAACATACGCGTGGCGTTCAGCCGAAAAACGGACGGAAACGAGCGTATGAGAGCCGCAAGGCAGACCACGCTGCGTGAACAGGTTACGGT
>JAEZBA010000448.1 GCA_023430245.1 Pseudomonadota bacterium | reverse complement strand
TCTCCACGGCGGACGACAGCCAGAGTGCCGTGACGATCCGCGTCTTCCAGGGCGAGCGCGAAATGGCGGCCGACAACAAGATGCTCGGCAATTTCGACCTCGTCGGCATTCCGCCGGCGCCGCGCGGCGTGCCGCAGATCGAAGTCACCTTCGACATCGACGCCAACGGCATCGTCAACGTCCAGGCCAAGGACAAGGGCACCGGCAAGGAGCAGCAGATCCGCATCCAGGCATCGGGTGGTCTGTCCGAAGCCGACATCGAAAAGATGGTCAAGGATGCCGAGGTTCACGCCGAGGAAGACAAGAAGCGCAAGGCCGCGGTCGAAGCCAAGAACCACGCCGAATCGCTTGTTCACTCGACCGAGAAGGCATTGTCCGAGCACGGCTCCAAGGTCAGCGAAGGCGATCGCCGGGCGATCGAGAATGCGCTCGCCGATCTGAAGGAGGCGCTGAAAGGCACCGATGCCGAGGCGATCTCCGCCAAGGCCAACACGCTCGCGCAGGCTTCGATGAAGCTCGGCGAGGCGATGTACAAGGCGCAGCAGGAAGGCGGCGGATCGGACGGCCCTGACGCGTCCGGTGGCACTGGCGCCAAGGATGACGTGGTCGATGCGGAGTTCACCGAAGTCGACGACGACAAGAAGAAGTCGGCGTAATCCGCTGGCAGGCAGCATGCCGCGCCACCGCGCAATGCATGAACAAACCTCACCCCCGGCTTCGCGCCGGGGGCTCTTTCCCCAGTGCATGATTGATGGCCGGTGAATGTCGTGTCGGTCGCGACGCCGCACGGACGTCTATGCCCGGCCATGACTGACTGAGCGACGGATCGCGAAACGATGGCCAAGACTTGCTATTACGAAACCCTCAGCGTTTCGCGCACCGCGACCGATAGCGAGATCAAGACGTCGTATCGCAAGCTCGCGATGAAATGGCATCCGGACCGCAACCCGGGCGACCAGAAGGCCGAAGCCAAATTCAAGGAAATCAGCGAGGCCTACGACGTCCTGAAGGACGGCGACAAGCGCGCCGCTTATGACCGCTTCGGCCATGCCGCGTTCGAGCAGGGCAATGGTGCCAGTGCGCATGGCTTTGGCTCCGATTTCGGCTCGGCCTTTTCCGATATCTTCGAAGGTATTTTCGGCATGGCGGGCGGGCGCAACCGCTCGGCCGGCGGCCGTGAACGTGGCGCCGATCTCCGCTACAACATGGAGATCACGCTTGAGGATGCTTATTACGGCAAGACCGCCGAAATCCGCATCCCGACCTCCGTGACCTGCGAAGCCTGTTCCGGCTCCGGCGCCAAGGCCGGCACGCGGCCGAAGACATGCGCAACCTGTGGCGGGCATGGACGCGTGCGTCACGCGCAGGGTTTCTTCACGCTGGAGCGGACCTGCCCGGCCTGCCACGGCCGCGGTCAGGTGATCGAGGATCCGTGTCCGTCCTGCTCCGGATCCGGACGGGTGACGCGCGAGCGCATGCTCTCGGTCAACATTCCGCAAGGCGTGGAGGACGGTACCCGTATCCGCCTGGCCGGCGAGGGTGAAGCGGGATTGCGCGGCGGCGCCGCGGGCGATCTCTATATCTTCCTGTCGCTGGCCTCGCATGCGATCTTCCAGCGCGACGGCGCCGACCTGCATTGCCGGGTTCCGGTCTCGATGGTGACCGCGGCGCTCGGCGGCGAATTTGAGGTCCCGTCGATCGATGGCAACCGGAGCAAGGTCAAGGTTCCCTCTGGCACCCAGTCCGGACGTCGCTTCCGCCTGCAAGGTAAGGGAATGCCGGTGCTGCGCTCCAAGCAGACCGGCGACATGTACGTTCAGGTTGTCGTGGAAACCCCGCAAAACCTGACCAAGCGTCAGCGGGAACTACTGCAGGAATTCCACAAGCTCTCCTCGACCGAGACCCAGCCGGAATCCACCGGCTTTTTCAGCCGCGTGAAAGAGCTGTTCGATATCGGCTCCCGTCCGCAATGAGCGGGGATTCGATGTGCAACCCTTGGCGGCGGGCCGCAAAAGCGCTATGCCTTAAGCACGTCATAATAGTTTCACATCTGTAGCGGCAATGCGTCCCCACACCTCCCTCGCCGACAAAAAGGGCCTGCGCCTCGACGACGAGGTCCGCTTCATCCGCTCGTGGCTGGAAAAGCCGCTTGCGATCGGGGCGGTGACGCCGTCCGGCAAGGTGCTGGCGCGGACCATGGCGCGCTATGTCGACACCGCAATTCCGGGGCCGGTGGTTGAGCTTGGGCCCGGCACCGGTCCGGTGACCGAAGCGCTGATCGCCCATGGCGTTCCGCAGAAGCGCCTGGTGCTGGTCGAATTCAATCCCGGCTTCTGTCGCATCCTGCGTTCGCGCTTCCCGGAAGCGACGGTGGTGCAGGGCGACGCCTACAGCCTGAAGCGTACGCTCGCCGACGTGCTGGACGAGCCGGCCGCGGCGATGGTCTCCGGGCTTCCGCTTCTCAACAAGCCGATGCGCACCCGCATTCGCCTGATCAACGAAGCTTTCGGCCTGATGCAGGACAATGCGCCGTTCGTGCAATTCACCTATTCGATGACGGCGCCGCCGATCCCGAAAGGTCTGTCGCGTGTCGCCGCTGAAAAATCCGAACGCATCTGGATGAATCTGCCGCCCGCTCGTGTGTGGTCCTACCGCCGCGCGCTGGTGTCCTGAGCTATTGTCGTCCCCGCGTAGGCGGGGATCCCGAACCCTCGGTCTGGAACATGGCTTCCTGCTTTCGCGGGGGCGTCGTATCCGCGGTTCAAGACTGTCAGCCACATGCCCGATCCGAAAATCCTGGTCTTTGCCGGTTCGATCCGGACCGGGTCGATGAATGCGCAGCTGGCGGCTCTGGCGGCGAAGGAATTTGCGCTGGCGGGAGCCGACGTCACGCGCGTCTCGCTGCTCGATTATGCGATGCCGATTTATGACGGCGATCTCGAAGGCCGCTCCGGTCCGCCGGAAGCCGCGGTCATGCTGAAGCGGATGATGCAGCAGCATCAGGGCATCTTCATCGCCAGCCCGGAATACAATGCCTCGGTCACGCCGCTGCTGAAGAACACGCTGGACTGGGTATCGCGCGTGCGCGAGGGCAAGGAAGCGCCGCTCGCGGTCTATCGGGATCGCGCGTTCGCGCTGGGTGGGGCCTCCAATGGCGGCTATGGCGCGATGCGCTCGCTGATGGCGTTACGGCAGGTGCTGGAACAGGGTTGCGGCGCGCTCGTGATTCCGGACCAGATTGCGGTGGCGCGCGCAGCGGATGCCTTTGACGAGATGGACAATTTCCGGGATGAGGGCAATACCAGGCGGCTCAAGGCTGTGGTTCAAAGCCTGATCGAATTCGCGAGGCATTACGCATGACCGCCGCAAGTTCCAATGTCCCGCCGCGTGAGCGTGTGATTGTCGCGCTGGACTTGCCATCGGTAGCCATCGCCGAAAAGCGGGTCTGGCATCTGGGCGACAGCAGCGACTTCTACAAGATCGGCTATCAACTCGGCTACGCGGGCGGGCTTTCGTTCGGGCGAGATCTGATCAAGTCCGGCAAGAAGGTGTTCTTCGATCTGAAGCTGCACGACATCGGCAATACCGTGAGCAAGGGCGTCGAGAGCATCGTCAATTCCGGCGCGACCTTTCTCACCGTACATGCCTATCCGCAGACCATGAAGGCTGCACTCGACGCCGCGCGCGGGTCGCCGCTGAAGATTCTCGCTGTCACCATCCTCACCTCCTATAACGACCGGGATGTCACCGAAGCCGGCTATACCGGCAACGCGCGCGATCAGGTAAAGGCCAAGAGCGAACAGGCCTGCGCGCTCGGGATCGACGGCATCGTCTGTTCTGCGGAAGAGTCTGCGATGCTGCGGCCGATCGTCGGTCCGACTCGGCTCCTGGTAACGCCCGGCATCCGGCCGGCGGGCGCGGACAGCGGCGACCAGAAGCGGATCATGACGCCGGCCGCCGCGATAAAGGCGGGTTCGGATTATCTCGTGGTCGGCCGGCCAATCACTGGCGTCGACGATCCCAAGGTGGTTGCGGACGCGATCGTGCGTGAGGTCGCGGACGCTGCCGGGGCGTGAGGGAGGATACGATGGCGAAGGGCTACTGGATCGGGCGCGTCGATGTGCATAACGACGAGGGCTACAAGCCTTATGCCGCAGCCAATCCGGACATCTTCAGGAAATTCGGCGGCCGCTTCGTCGTTCGCGGAGGCCCGTTCGAATGCCCGGAAGGCGAGGCCCGGAGCCGCAACGT
This sequence comes from Pseudomonadota bacterium, assembly GCA_023430245.1. GTDB lineage: Bacteria > Pseudomonadota > Alphaproteobacteria > Rhizobiales > Xanthobacteraceae > Pseudorhodoplanes. Next base: position 3,334 of record JAEZBA010000448.1, on the reverse strand, counting down.
GGTGATCGAGTTTCCCGACTATGCCGCGGCGCTCGCCTGCTATAATTCGCCGGAATATCAGGCCAATATCAAGGTGCGGCAGCCGCACTCGCTGGCCGACATCGTCATCATCGAGGGCTATGACGGCCCGCAGCCGTGAGGCACCACAGCGTCATGGCCGGGCTTGACCCGGCCATCTATCTTGCGAAGAAGATGGACCCGCGGGTCATAGGCGAGCGAAGCGACGCCGTCTTTCGGACGGCTATCCCGCGGGCGACCGAAAGTCCGGAGCGCAATCCATGTCCGACATGCGGCTAATCGTTGCTGGAGCGGGTGGCCGCATGGGGCGGACGCTGATCCGCGCCATCGCCGAGACCCGGGGCGTTACCCTGTCCGGCGCACTCGAGGATTCCGGCTCGCCGCTGATCGGGCGCAATGCCTCCGAATTGGCCGGTGTCGGCGGTCAGGACATCCTGATCACTGACGATGCCGAGACGCTGCTGGGCGATGCCGACGGCATCATCGACTTCACCATTCCGAAGGCGACGGTGGCACTGGCAAAACTCGCGGCCAAGGCCGGCATCGCGCATGTGATCGGCACCACCGGTTTCTCGGCGGACGACGATGCGGCGATCGCGGAGGCCGCGAAGAAAGCCGTCATCGTCAAGTCCGGCAATATGAGCCTTGGCGTCAATCTGCTGGCCGCGCTGGTGAAGCGGGTGGCGAAGACTCTCGACGAGGACTTCGACATCGAGATCGTCGAAATGCATCACAACAGGAAGATCGATGCGCCCTCCGGCACGGCACTGCTGCTCGGCCGCGCGGCGGCGGAAGGCCGAAATGTCGATCTCGATCAGCGGTCGGTGCGGTCGCGGGACGGCCATACCGGCGCGCGGCAGGCCGGCGATATCGGCTTTGCTACGTTGCGCGGCGGCACGGTGGTTGGCGAGCATAACGTGGTTTTCGCCGGCCCTGCTGAGCGCATCGAACTCGGGCATAAGGCTGAAGACCGGATGATCTTCGCCCGCGGTGCGGTGAAGGCCGCGCTGTGGGCACGCGGGCAGAAGCCCGGGCTCTATGCAATGACGGATGTGCTGGGCCTGAATGATTTTTGATTCCTTCACCCTCCCCTGGAGGGGGAGGGTCGCTTGTCGGCGCGTAGCGCGGGCACGCGGGGTGGGGTGGCCTATGCACCACCCGTTCACCCCCCTCCCGGTCGACTTCGCCGACCGACCTCCCCCCTCCAGGGGGAGGTGAAGACAGAGAGTAATGCTGAAATGTCCGACCGACTTCTTGTGCTGGTGCGTCACGGCCAGAGCGAATGGAACCTCAAGAACCTGTTCACCGGCTGGCGTGACCCCGACCTGACCGAGCAGGGCGTTGCCGAGGCGAAGGAGGCCGGCCGCAAGCTCAAGGCGCAAGGCATCACGTTTGACGTCGCCTTCACCTCGGTGCTGAAACGGGCGCAACTGACGCTAGACCTGATGCTGACGGAGATGAACCAGACCGGCATTCCGATCGTGCGCGACCAGGCGCTGAACGAGCGCGACTATGGCGATCTGTCAGGGCTTAACAAGGACGATGCGCGCAAGAAATGGGGCGAGGAGCAGGTGCATATCTGGCGCCGCTCCTATGACATCGCGCCTCCCGGCGGTGAATCGCTGCGCGATACGCTGGCCCGCACCCTGCCTTATTATGTGCAGGAAATCCTGCCGGCGGTGCTGCAGGGCAAGCGCACCGTGGTGGCGGCGCATGGCAATTCGCTGCGCGCGCTGGTGATGGTGCTGGAGAAGCTGTCGCCCGAAGGCATCCTGAAGCGCGAGATCGCGACCGGGGTACCGATCATTTACCACCTCAACGCCGACGCCACGGTGGCCTCCAAACTCGACCTGGCGGCGTGACATCGTCGGCACATCTGGGCATCAGGGTTTCGCGCTAACCACGTTTCGGGATTGTTGTTGATCCGCGCCCCGGTCATGCTGTTTGCCGGAGCGTATGCGTGCGTGTCTGGCGTTTGCAGGCGTGGTGTTCGGCGTTGTCGGTTCGCAGGCGGCTGCCGCTGTCGAGCGGCCGCCGCAATATGTCGCGATCGCGTTCGACAATTGCACCGAGCTCGACCGCTGGCAGGAATGGACCGATTTTGCCGCCGAGCTCAATCGCGGCGGCGAGCGCATCCGCTTCACCTTCTTCGTCAGCGGCATCAATTTCCTCAGCAATGCAAAGAAGCATCTCTATCAGGGACCGAACCAGTCGCGCGGCGCGTCGCGCATCAACTTCGGCGGCAGCGCCGACGATGTGCGCAAACGCGTCGCGTTCATGAATGCGCTGCATCGCGACGGACACGAGATCGCCTCGCATGCGGTCGGTCATTTCGATGGCCGCACCTGGAGTGCGGCGGCCTGGACCTCCGAGTTCGCCAGTTTCGACGGCCTGCTGGACAACGTGGCGCGCAACAACGAACTTTCGCCCGACGAGGGTTTTGCCTTCTCTGCGAACGACATCGTCGGTTTCCGCGCGCCTTATCTCGCGCACAGCCCCGGCCTCTATGCCACGCTCGCCGCGCGCGGCTTCCGCTATGACACCAGCGGGACCATGCCGGCCAATGCCTGGCCGGAAAAGCGCGACGGCATCTGGCGGTTCAATCTCGCCGGGATCCGGCTCGCCGGTTCGGGGCGCGCGACGCTGTCGATGGACTACAATTTCCTGGTCGCACAATCGGGCGCGGCGCCGATCGCAAGCCGGCGCGAGCAATTCCGCCGGCAGATGCTGGACAGCTATCTGAATTATTTCCGCACGAACTACACCGGCAACCGCGCGCCGATCCATATCGGTCACCATTTCACCGATTATCAGAACGGCGCGTACCGCGAGGCGCTGAAGGAATTCGCGCGCAGCGTCTGCGGGCTGCCGGAAGTGCGCTGCGTGACCTACAAGACGCTGGCCGATGTCATGGATGGATTGCAGCCGGAGATGCTGGCGGCCTATCGCAACGGCGACTTCCCGCGCGCCAGCGAGCCGGTGTTTGCGGAGGTGGCTGCGGAGACTTCGGGGTCGGCGCGGTAAAGTCTCAGGCGACCCGTCCCGCTTCCCAGCCGAGCATCGCGCGCTTGCGCGTCAGCCCCCAATGATAGCCGGTGAGTTCGCCGCTCTTGCCGATGACGCGGTGACACGGCACCACGAAACAGACCGGATTTTTTCCGACCGCCGCGCCAACCGCGCGCGCCGCCTTCGGCTTGTCGATGGTCCGGGCAATATCGGAATAAGTGGTGAAGCGACCCATCGGGATTTTCAGCAGGGTGTCCCAGACGCGCACCTCGAAGTCGGTGCCGATCAGCACCACGCGCAGCGGTTGGTC
>JAEZBA010000140.1 GCA_023430245.1 Pseudomonadota bacterium | reverse complement strand
AGTCCGGCGATCTCGAAAGCCGGGACGTGATAAAGCGCCGCATCGAGGAGGCTGCACGTTTCGTCGGACTGGATCGACTTTGTCTGAGCCCGCAATGCGGCTTCGCTTCGACCGAGGATGGCAATCTTCTCACCAAGGACGAGCAGTGGCGCAAGCTCGCTCTGACCCGCGAGATCGCAGCGGACGTGTGGCACTAGAGCACGGAGCAGCGAAAACCTCAAACGGACATCCGACATGTCAGTCAAGGTCACCAAACTCGGGTTTATCGGTCTCAGCGTCGTGAAATTCGACGAGATGAAGCATCACTACGCGAACGTGCTCGGACTAGCGAACAGCGCGGATACCGGATCGGGTGAAGCCTATTTCGCCTGCGGTAACGAACATCATGCAGTCGCGTTCTTCCGGGCAGATCAATCCGGCCACGGGCTTATCGGCCTCGAACTCGCTTCCGACCAGTCGTTGGAAGACGCGACCAGATCGCTAGCCACTGCCGGCATCCGCAACGACCGGCAATCCGATCCTTTCCACGGCGTCGATCGCGCAATCCGGTTTCACGATCCGGACGGCTACGCGGTCTATCTTTATTCCTCGATCTCCCAATCGAAAAAGCCCTTTTCCAGCAACGGCATCGCTCCGCGCAAGCTTGGCCATGTCGCGATGCATGCGGCCGATGCAAAGGCATCCACCGCTTTCTTCACCGATCACCTCGGCTTCCGCTGGTCCGACTGGATGGCGGACTTTTTCGTGTTCCTGCGCTGCAACGCCGACCATCATACGCTGAACTTCATGACATCGCCGCGGCGCGGGATGTTTCATGTGGCGTTCGAGGTGGCGGACTTCGCTCAGATCGGCAGGGCCTGCGATATCCTTGGAACGAACGACATCCCGCTGATCTGGGGCCCGGGACGGCACGGCGTCGGCCACAACATATTCACCTATCATCACGACCCGGACGGCAACATCGTTGAGGTGTTCGCCGACATGGACCGGATTTCGGACGAGCGACTTGGCTATTTCGATCCGCGCCCGCATCATCAGGATTCTCCGCAGCGACCAAAGGTCTGGCCGCGCGAATTGATCGCGGCCAACATGTGGGGCTTGCCGCCGCCTCCGGGCTTCGAGGCCTGATGGTCTTCACCGACGCAAGACCAGCAAGGATGATACGACTGGCGGCATCGTGAGACATGCGATTGGCCGTCGCGAACGATCGTAGGGGGATGGAAATGGTTGATCGCATCTTGACGACGCATGTCGGTAGCCTTGTGCGGCCGGACGATTTCCTCGCGGTGCTGCGCGCCGCCTCCTCCGACAATCCGCCGACCCCGGAAGCGTATGACGCGGCGTTGCGCAAAGCGGTGGAGGACGTGGTCCGCAAGCAGGCGGAGGTCGGCATCGATATTGTCAGCGATGGCGAATTCGGCAAAGGGACAAATTGGGCCTTCTACGTCCATTCGCGGCTGACTGGGATCACGTCGCGGCCGCTCACCCCGGAAGAGGCAGTCGATCCACTTGCCACGATGACGGGCGGCCGGGATCGGGACGCGTTTCCAGAATATTACGAGGAGCAGGATCGCGCCACCGGAATTGCCGGCCGACTAAACAAGCGCTTCGTGTGCAACGCCCCGATCAAGTATGTCGGCCAGGCGGAATTGCAGCGCGACATCGGCAATCTGCGCGACGCCGTCAAGAAGTCCGGCGTGACGGGAGGCTTCCTTCCGGTGGTCGCGCCTGCGAGCGCATTGCCGAGTGCCAAGAACGAGCACTATCCGGACGAGGAGAGTTTTCTGTTCGCGCTCGCCGATGCGCTTCATGAGGAGTACAAGGCGATCATCGACGCCGGCCTCACCGTGCAGATCGACGACGCGTTCTTTCCATTCATGCACGAAAAACTCGTTCCACCCATGTCGCTTTCGCAGTATCGCGACTGGGCACAACTGCGTATCGATGCGCTCAATCGCGCGCTTAGGGGCATTCCCGCGGAACGATCGCGCTATCACATCTGCTGGGGAAGCTGGAGCGGCCCCCACATGTATGACGTTCCGTTACAGGAGATTATCGACATCGTCTTGCAAGTAAATGTCGGCGGCTACAGCTTCGAGGCCGCCAACGTACGCCACGAGCACGAATGGAAAGTTTGGAAGGCGGCAAAGATTCCCGCAGGCAAAAAATTGCTTCCGGGCGTGGTCAGCCACGCAACCAATGTGGTCGAGCACCCCGAACTGATTGCCGATCGCCTGATCCGTTTCGCCGGAATTGTCGGACCAGAAAATGTCATCGCATCAACCGATTGCGGCTTTGCTCAGTCCCCCTTTACTCGACGCGTCCATCCGACCGTGATGTGGGCCAAGCTGAAATGCATGGCCGAAGGCGCAAGGATTGCATCCCGCGAATTGTGGAATCGCGCCGCATAAACCTATTGGCTGAAATAGCGAGTGCTGGCGATGGCGGCACCTTCGGCGAGCGCTTTCAGCTTGGCCCAGGCGATCTGCGGATGAGCGCGGCCTCCGAAGCCGCAATCGGCGCCAGCGATGACGTTCTCCTTGCCGATTACGTCGGCGAAGCGGCCGATACGCTGGGCCACCAGGTCGGGATGCTCGACCACATTGGTCGCGTGACTGATCACGCCGGGGATTAGAATCTTGCCGTCGGGAAAAGCGCAGTCTCTCCACACCTCCCACTCGTGCTCGTGGCGCACGTTGCCGGCCTCGATCAAGTAGGCGCCGGCATTCACCGCCAACAGGATCGGGACCATCTCGCTGAGGCCGATATCGAAAGCGTGGGGGCCGTGCCACGAGCCCCAGCAAAGATGATAGCGGACCTGCTCCTGCGGGATACCCTTCAGCGCGTGATTCAGCGCCTCGACGCGGATCATGCAGCGTCTGCGGAACGCCTCAAGGCCCATGCCGATGCCGATACGGTCCCAGAGCGCGGGCAGCCAAGCGTCGTCAACCTGCAGGATCAGGCCGGCATCGGCGATGGCACGGTATTCGATAGCGAGGGCGTCGGCGAGGGCGTAGAGCAACTCTTCCTCTGACGCGTAGAATTCGTTGCGGCGATAGGGCTCGATGCTGGCCGGGGCGGTCGACGTGAGGAACACGTTGCGGCTGCCGGCCGTGCGGATTGTTGTCGCGATCTCGCGCCTCAAGGCATCCATGCCTGCATAGCGCACGGGCGCCGTGGCGATCCAGCTCTTGCGGCCGGAATGGCGCATCTGGCCGCCTGGATTGTAGAACAGAATGCCGCTCTCGCTGGCGTAGCGATAGTAGTCGGCGAATTCCTCGCGATCCTTGCCGCGCTGGATCAGCGGAACCTCGCCTTCGGGCCATGGACGGGCCTCGAAGCCATGGAAGCGGGCCTCCACGAAGGACAGCCAATCGCCGTCCTTGGTGTATTCGCCCTCGTTGATAATATCGAGGCCCGCGGCACGCTGCTGTTCGACTACGGCGGCGACGGCGGCCGCTAGTGCGTCGTCGTCCTTCGCGGCCTCCTCGGTCATCAGCGCGTTGTGGGGCAGCGACCCGACATGGGTCGTCAGAAAGCGCGACGTGCTGCGTTCCATCTATGCGACCTTCCAGTCACGCCCGCACGGCGGCGGCTTCGGCGGCAACGTCGTAGGCGTAGAAATCGCCCAGTTGCACGCCGGTCTTGTCGCCGCCCAGGCGGCGCTTCAGCGTCATTTGGAGATTGCGCCTGAACTGCGCCCAGCGCGAGGTCAGGTGCATCTGCTCGCCGCGGGCACGGGCCTCGTGGACCGCACGGCTGGCACGCGGCACTCGCAGGCGCTCGTAGCGGGATAGAGCACCCGCCATGTCGTCTGGCGTCTGCGCGTTCATCGCGGCAAGCACATAGCCGTCCTCGATCGCCATGCCGGCGCCCTGGCCGATAAAGGGCGGCATCGCGTGGGCGGAATCGCCCATCAGCGCGACCCTCCCGATGCTCCACTTCTGCAGGGGATCGCGATCGTAGAGCGCCCATTTGAAACAGGTGTCGGCAGCGGCGATCATGTCGAGCAGTGGCGCATGCCATCCGGCAAACGTCTCCAGCACCTCGGCGCGGTCGCATTCGTGAGTCCAGGATTCTCCAGTCCAACTGTCGGTCTCGACATGGGCAACGAAGTTCACCACGTCGCCCCTGCGGACCATGTAGTGGATCAGGTGCCGCTGCGGCCCCATGTAGAGGTTCCAATCTTTCGTGACGCGGCCGGACGGCAGCGCGTCATAGGGAACCAAACCGCGCCAGCAGACAGTGCCGGTAAACCGTGGTGCCTGCTTGCCGAACAGGCTCTCGCGCACCGCCGAATGAATGCCGTCGGCGCCGACCACGAGATCGGCCTCGATCGCCGAACCATCGGCGAAGCGCGCGACCGCGCCTCCGGCACCGTTCGTCTCGGCACCGATGCAGCGGGCGTTGAGCTTCACGACCCCACCCGGCAGGTTGCGGGCCAGCACGTCGACGAGATCGGCGCGGTGCATCGAGTAATAGGGAGCACCATACGTTTTTTGGTAGGTCCCTTTGCGATCGACCCGGCTGATCTCGTTGCCAGTATCCCAAGCCCTCACGGTCTGGAAGTCGGATTCGAAACCAATAGCCGCAATCTGGTTCTCAATGTCGAGCGCGCGATATGCCTTGATCGCATTGGGCGACAGTGTGATGCCGGCGCCGATCTCGCCGATGGCCGACGCGCGCTCGTGCACCGTAATGTCGAAGCCGCGGCGATGCATTGCGAGAGCCGCCGTCAGACCGCCAATTCCGCCTCCGATGATGGCCACGCGCGGTGGTCGGTTCATCACTCCCTCCCGAGAAACAGGCGGCCGATATACGTCAGCCCGCGTCCGCGGCCACAGGCTGCGCTTATGCTTGTGCAACAAAGACAATCAGTATTATGAGTATCTGTCAACGAACGGGCCGGGCACACATGTCGTACAAAAATAGGTAGCGGCGGGTGCATTGCGGCACCGCATAGAACGATGTGAGCAACCGGATCGATCCCTCAACGCCGTGGAAGTAGGGAAGACCATGAAGGATCAGACGCGGTTCGATCCGCTGGGGCTAGGTGGGCGGGTGGCCATCGTGACCGGTGGCGGCCAAGGGCTGGGGCGCCACTTCGCCAAGGCCTATGCCCGCGTCGGCGCAGTGCCCGTAATCGCCGAGCTGAACGAGGCGAAGGCGCAATCGGTGCAAGCCGAGATCGAGGCGATGGGAGGACGCGCTCTGGCGGTGCGGGCCGACGTGCGCAGCGCAGCGGACTGGGAGGCGGTCGTGGCACGAACGCTGGACGCCTTCGGCCGGATCGACATCCTCGTGAACAACGCTGCTTATTTCAGCGGAATCAAAATGAAGCCGTTCGAGCAGATCACGCTGGACGAATGGGACCTCGCTATGGACGTCAACGTGAAGGGCTGCTTCCTGGGTGCCCGCGCGGTGGCAGGCCCAATGCGCAAAGCCGGGTGGGGCCGGATCGTCAACATTTCGTCCGGCGTCGTCTCCGTCGCGCCGCCTTTTTACGCCCATTATCCCACGTCCAAGGCTGGGGTGGTCGGACTGACCCGCGCACTGGCGCGCGAACTGTCGAATGAAGGGATCCTGGT
>JAEZBA010000071.1 GCA_023430245.1 Pseudomonadota bacterium | reverse complement strand
GTCTAGCACCGTCCGCGACTGCAGCCGCAAACCCTGACGGCGATAGGCGGCGACGACGCCCGGCGCATGGGCGCCAAGCAATCCGGACAGGACCAGGCGCCCCCCGGGCGCCAGCAGCGATGACAGCGACGCTGACATCCGCCGCAGCGGTTGTTCCAGAATGTTGGCAAAGACCAGGTCGTAGCGCCGCTGCCGGAGGCGAACGCTGTCGACGCCGCTTGCCGTAAAGACCTGGAACAGCGGCGTAACCCGGTTCAGCCGCGCATTATCGCGAGCGACCGATACCGCGACCGGGTCGATGTCGCTCGCAAGTACCTGCACCCGCAGCGCCTTTGCCGCGGCGATTGCCAGCAGGCCGGTCCCGGTTCCGACATCCAGCACGCGCCAGTGCCGCGCCGTCGCTGAGGCCTTGAGCAGTGTCTCGAAGGCGATCAGGCAACCGCGTGTGGTGCCATGGTGTCCGGTTCCGAATGCCAGCGCGGCCTCGATCTCGATGCCGATTTCATTCGGCCGCACGCGCATACGGTCGTGCGAACCGTGCACCACGAAGCGACCTGCACGAACCGGTGCGAGCCCCTCGAGGCTTGCCGCGACCCAATCGCGTGTGCCGACGGTCGAGAATACGAGTTCGTTCGCAACATCCGCTCCCGCCACTTGCGCCACCGTTTCGGAAATCAGTTCCTGATCGGCAGCGTCGTGAAAGGCGGCCTCGACGGTCCAGCGATCCCCGTCTTCGAACATCGACACCGCGCAAGTCTCGGGATCGAGCCGTTCGGCGAGCGCGTCGGCAAGCCGGTGCGCGGCTGCACGCTCCAACGAGATGCGGGCGAGCCGGGTTTCTTGAGTTGGGACGGGGGCGGTCATGATCATGGTCGTAAAGCGCAATGCCCGAACTTCACAGGCGGGAACTCACAGCAGGATTCAACACCAAAAGGTGTCGTCTGGCCGACCGTGATGCACAGGCTTTGCACCGCAAATCCAGCGTGGCAAGGGGTCCATCGGCGCCAAATTCCGGGCGACTTCTGAAGTCGTCCCCGCACTTTTCCACATTGCTCTGCAATCTGACTTTGGACAGGCCCGCCCGGTCGAGCGCTTGGCCGATGCGGGCTGCATACCTACATACAGGGCGAGGTGCCGTCGCCGCCTTCGCGGCGAGCTTCAACCGGACGAGGCCATGTCGAAGCCGATTACCGTTTCCATTCCGCATTCTCTCGGCAAGGAGGAGGCGTTGCGCCGTCTCGGCCCCGGTCTCACCGGCGCCGCCAAGGCGTTTCCGGTGCTGAAGGTCGACGAGGAAATCTGGTCCGGCGACCGGCTGACGTTTCGCGTGCGTGCGCTCGGTCAATCCGCAGCAGGCACCGTCGACGTTGCCGAGGACCATGTCCGGCTTGAGGTAACGCTGCCCTGGCTGTTGCAGAAATTCGCCGAGGTGGCGCAGGCGACCATTCGGGCGCGCGGCAAGCTGCTGCTGGAAAAGAAATGACCGGCGATCCGACGTCTGCCTTGGTTCGCAATCTTTCGCTGGCGACACGGTCGGGCCTGCCGGACGATTTGCGGATGCTGCTCGTGCGCTATCCACGAGAGGTCTGGGCCGATCACCATAATCTTGGTCAGATGGCGAGCTTCTGGCTGTCGCGCCATGCCATGTTCCGTGAAATCGGAGGCATGCTTGAGGACGCGTCTGCCCGCTTTTGGCAAGGCCAAACTGACGCGCGCCAATTCGCCGAATTCTTCGCGCCGCGTCTGCAGTTTCTGCTGCAGCAGCTTCATGCGCATCATCATATCGAGGACGACCACTATTTCCCCATTTTCCGCAAAGCGGATGCGAGGCTCGTGCATGGCTTCGAAATGCTTGAGGGAGACCACGATCAACTGGCGGCCGATATCCAGAATTCGGTCGAGGCGGCGAACGGATTCCTGCGCGCGCTAGGTGGTACGCCGGACGCGCTGCGGTCATCCGTCGAAAGCTACATGCAGCAATCCGCCGTTCTGTTGCATGGGTTGACCCGCCATCTCGACGATGAGGAGGATCTGATCGTCCCGCTTATTTTGGATCGCGGCGAACTTGCGCTTGGGGTGGGGCATTGATGTCCATGAGCTCAACCGACTTCCATGCGCTTCTGTATCGCTTCGAGGACCGGTTGCCCGGATGGATGGCGCGGCGGTCGCGCTCTTTGCGGGAGCCGACCGCCCGCAAGTGGCGCATACCGACGGCGAGCCTGCTGGTTCTCGGGGGCGTCTTTGGCTTTCTGCCAATCCTCGGTTTCTGGATGCTGCCGCTCGGACTTGTTCTGCTTGCAGTGGATCTTCCGCGCTTGCAGCCGCCGCTCGCGCGTATGTTGCACTGGGTCGAGCGCAAGTGGCCGGCCGCGCCACAGGAGCCGAAATAGACGGCTAATCCAAACGGCTGAGGCCGCGCCGATTTGATCCCGATCAAATTTCCTGAAGGGTATCTCGTCTAGCCTGACGGTGATCGCCGTATGGCGGTTTCCCGTGGCGGAGGACCGGGTCACGTCGTGTCGCTCCGCCTGCGCAACTTGGGCCCGGCTTTGTGCCGGGCCTTTTTG
>JAEZBA010000070.1 GCA_023430245.1 Pseudomonadota bacterium | reverse complement strand
ATTGTTGGTCGGCACGTGCAGGCCCATCGGCGAGATATAGGCGCCGATATTGGCGGTGGTCTCTACCTTCAGCGCGAGGAAATTGCCCTGCGCATCGAGTCCGAGCGTCGTGGTGGCATGCACGTCGCGGGCGTGGAAGTCGGACAGGAAGCTCTCGCCGCGATCGGCGGCCCACAGCACCGGCCGGCCGGTGAGCTTAGCGCCGCCCAGCGTCAGCACATATTCCGGGAACGCAGCCTCCTTCAGTCCGAAGCCGCCGCCGACATCGGGCGACACCACGCGCACGCGATTGCCGGCAATCCTGAAAATATCGTTGGCGAGACTCTCGCGCACCGCATGCGGATTTTGCAGTCCGCAATGAAGCGTGTAAGCCTCTGCGACCGCATCGTACTGGCCCAGCGCTGTGCGCGGCTCCATCGTCACCGCGGTGATGCGATTGATCGGATAGGTGACGCTGACCTTGTGCTTTGCGCCCGCAAGAGCCTGCTCGACCGCGTCGCGGTTGCCGGCATCGAACACAAAACAGACATTGCGCGGCGATTGCGGCCATAGCTCAGCGGCGCCCTCATCCGCCGCGATGCGGGTTTCGGTGACAGCTGGTAACGCGTCCCATTCGATTGCAATCGCTTCGGCGGCATCCCTCGCCTGGTCGAGCGTCTCGGCGAACACCGCGGCGACCGGATCGCCGACATAGAGCGCTCGCTCGCGCGACAGGATGCGGTAGGGAGGCTCGAAATTCGGCGCGCCGCCGGGGGCCTGGCGCTTGACCTTGGACTGGATCGAGCCGAGCGCCGTGATCTCGGGATGCTCGCCGGTCAGCACCAGATGCACGCCGGGCATCCGTTCGGCATCGGCGGTGTCGATTTTCACAATGCGGGCGGCCGCGTGCGGCGAGCGCACCACGAACAGGCGCAGCGCGTCGCGCGAGGCAAGGTCGGCAGTGTAGCGGCCGAGTCCGCGGACGAGCCGCAGGTCTTCGGTGCGCGGCAGCGATTTTCCAATGAAGCGATAGGTCATGCGGGATCGGGGATGCCGTGTCTGATGGGGTTCCCGTCATCTCAGGATGACGGATCAAACTTTCTTACCCGCTTCGCCACACGAAGTCATCGCGTCATGCGTTCATGCCGCCGTCGGCCATATACACGCTGCCCGTGCAGAAACTCGATGCATCGGAGGCCAGGAACAGGGCGGCCTGCGCGATCTCTTCCGGCCGCGCATGGCGGCCAAGCGGAATCATGCCGTTGATCATCGCGGTGGCGTCGGTGCCGATGGCTTGCCCGATCCGCTCCTCGATATCGCCCTGGAACGAATTGTCGACCGGGCCGGGCGCCAGCACGTTGCAGCGGATGCCTCGCGCGGCCGCCTCCTTGGCCACGACCTTCATCAGTCCGATCACGGCATGCTTGGACGTGGCGTAGCCGACGATGGCTGGGGCGGAATTCACCCCCATGATCGAAGAGGTGATGATGATCGAACCGGCATCGTTCATCAGCGGCAGGCCGTATTTGCAGGCGAGAAACGAAGCCCGCACATTCACCGCCATCACCCGGTCGAACAGATCATCCGGATAGTCGGTCACCGGGGCGATCGCCCCGCTCATGCCGGCATTGGAGAAGATCACATCGATCTTGCCGAAGCGCGAGACCGTGGCCTCGAGATAATTCTTCGTGGCATGGACATCGGCGACGTCGGCGGCGAAGGCGTCGGCATTGTCCGGTACCGGAAAGCCGCGCACCGCTTTCGCCAGCAGCGCGGGATCGCGATCGACCAGCATGACCTTGCCGCCCTCAGCCGCGAACAATTTCGCACTGGCAAGCCCGATGCTGCCGGCGCCACCGGTCACCACGCAGACCTTGTCTTTCAGTTTCGGCATGGCTTCCCCCCCGTCCGCGGGTCTGCAGCCCGGGTTGAGCGCATGCGAAACTCGGGGGTCAGCTCCCGGATGTCGCTGCGCTCCATCCAGGCTACGCTACCGCATCATCCCCAGCAGCACATCCCGCAATTCCTCCGGGCAGGTAATGTGCGGGTTGTGACTCGCGTCCATTTCGGCATAAGGCCAGTCCTCCGCTCGGGCGCGATCCGCGAATTGCCGGAACACGTCGCCCGGCGCGATCCGCGTGCAATAGATGTAGCCCGCGACCGGGAGCGGCCGGCCGGACAACGTCAATGGCTGTTCGAAACATTTCATCGGCTGCGGCTTTCGCCGGGATGCAGCCCATTCTACATAGTCCGCTGGCGTGTCGGGCGGCATCGGATTGGCCGGCACGCGCCAGCCGTCACCGGCGGCGGCCCCTGCCCGCATCTTCTCTTCCGTCTCCGCGCCGACGAGTTGGAACAGGCTCTGCCCGTCCTTCGGTGCAAATGCATCGAGATAAATCAGCTTCGTGACCCGCCCCTCGGCGCGGTCCGTGACACCGGTCGCAACCATGCCGCCGTAGCTGTGCCCGATTAGCACCACGTCACGCAGGTCCTCGCATTGCAGCACGCCGAGCACATCGGCGATATGCGTGTCGAGATCGATACCCGGTGCCGCAAGATGGGCGCGCTCGCCAAGTCCGGTATAGCTCGGGGTGAAAATATCGTGCCCCGCGGCGCGCAGCAGCGGCCGCATTTTCTGCCAGGCCCAGGCCGACGACCAGGCGCCATGCGCAACAACGATTGTGGCCACGTACCCCCCTCTTCACGTTGCTCGTGCCGCTCAGCGGAATTCTGCAACGTTTGTCATCAAGTCGAACGCAAAGGCAAACTAAGCACATTTGCCATGATCGCGACATGCCGGTTGCCACCTGGCGGCCGCCACGTTAACGAAAAAGAAAACGATCAAGGAAACGCTCGCAATGTCCCCCCGTTCGCGCCCGCCCTTCCGCGCCGACCATGTCGGCAGCCTGCTGCGTCCGCCATCGCTCTTGAAGGCGCGCGAGG
>JAEZBA010000042.1 GCA_023430245.1 Pseudomonadota bacterium | reverse complement strand
GGTCCGGGCTTCATCAACATGACGTTGAAGCATGCGACCTGGCTCGGTGCCTTGCGTTCGGCGATCGCGGCCGGCACCGATTTTGGCCAGAGCCGGATCGGTCAGCGCGCCAAGGTCAATGTCGAATATGTATCGGCGAACCCGACCGGACCGATGCATGTCGGTCACTGCCGCGGCGCGGTGTTCGGCGACGCGCTGGCGAGCCTGCTGGCCTTTGCGGATTACGAGGTCACCCGCGAATTCTACATCAACGATGCCGGTGCGCAGGTCGATGTGCTCGCGCGTTCTGCTTATCTTCGCTACCGCGAGGCGCTGGGCGAAGACATCGGCGCGATCCCGGAAGGGCTTTATCCGGGCGACTATCTGAAGCCGGTCGGCGTAGCGCTCGCCGAGACATACGGACGCGATCTCAACCAGAAGCCGGAAAGCGATTGGCTGCCGATCGTGCGCCAGACAGCGATCGACATGATGATGGCGATGATCCGCGAAGATCTCGCGGCGCTCAACGTCAAGCACGACGTGTTCTTTTCCGAGCGCTCGCTGATCACCGATGGCGACAAGGTTGGCGCGATCATTGAACAATTGAAAGGCGAGGGCGAAGTCTATGAAGGACGGCTGCCGCCGCCAAAGGGCGCGCCCGCCGAGGATTACGAAGACCGCGAACAGACGCTGTTTCGCTCGACAGATTTCGGCGACGACGTTGACCGTCCGCTGATGAAGTCGGACGGCAGCTACACCTATTTCGCCTCCGACATCGCCTATCACAAGTCCAAGTTCGACCGCGGCTTTCGCGACATGATTGACGTCTGGGGCGCCGATCATGGCGGTTACATCAAGCGCATGCAGGCGGCGGTGAAGGCGATCAGCAAGGGGCAGGCGAGCCTCGACGTGAAGATCGTACAGCTTGTGAAGCTGTTGCGCGGCGGTGAGCCAGTGAAGATGTCCAAGCGCTCAGGCGAGTTCGTGACGCTGCGTGAAGTCGTCGACGAGGTCGGCTCGGACGCCGTGCGTTTCATGATGCTCTATCGCAAGAACGACGCGCCGCTCGATTTCGACATGGCCAAGGTCAAGGAACAGTCCAAGGACAATCCGGTTTTCTATGTGCAGTATGGCCATGCCCGCGGGCATTCGATCTTCCGGCAGGCCCGGGAGGTGTTTCCGAACCTGCCCGACAATGAAGAGGGGCGGCTGGCGCTGCTCTCCGGCGCCGCAATCGAGCGACTGACCGATCCCGGCGAAATGGCGATCATCCGCAAGATCGCGCTCTATCCGCGGCTGATCGAAACCGCCGCCCACGCTCACGAGCCGCACCGAATCGCTTTCTACCTTTACGAATTGGCAAGCGATTTTCATGCTCATTTTACGCAGGGAAAAGGCTTGCCTCATTTACGCTTCATTAGACAAGATGATGAACACTTAACCGTGGCGCGTCTGGCACTGGTCCAGGCCGTCATCACCGTGTTTGCCTCGGGTCTCGGACTGCTTGGCGTGGGGGCGCCGGAGGAGATGCGGTGAGGTCGCGTGTTGCGGCGGGGTTCGCATGGGGCAATCGCTTTTCGATTGAGTGCCTCGTGAGGCGCGCCGCTGTGTAACGTCGAAGTTGATGCGGCTGGAGGGACGGCGGCATCGAACCGGCCCGGTCGAAGAAGGTCGCAGAATGGCGGATAACGATCGTACGCGCGGTTATCGCGACAACGAAGCATTCCGACGGCCGAGGCCGTCATCGGATCAGCCGGCAGGCGATCCGCTCGCCGAACTCGCACGGCTGATCGGTCAGCAGAACGAGTCGGACCCGTTTCAGCAGCAGAGCCGTGCGCCTGCGCTGCATGTCGGCCGGCCGGTCGCCGATCAGGATTTCGCTGCGCCTGATCCGTATGAGCGGCAGCCGAACCAACGAGCTCCGCAGTGGCCGTCCTTTGCGGCCGATCAAGGCGCGACGGCTGTGGTCTATGGCGACAGCCGCTACGATCCGCGCCGCGCTGCCGGCGGGCCGCAGGCCCATCCGTCTGCCGACGCCTATCCGGCAGCCGAAGCTTATCCATCGGACCAGGGCTATCCGTCGGACCAACCCTTTCCCCCCGACGTCGATCCTGCGCCTTACGACGATCCGAGTCAGGCCACGCCCTATTCAGGCGGCCAGTACGACGATCCGCGCTATGGCGATCAGCGCTATGCGGCCGATCCTCGCTATGCCGATGCTGGTTATGACGATCCACGCTATGCCGCACCGGGTTACGGCGATCAGTCCTATGGTGCCGAGCAGGGCTATTCCGGTCACGGCTATGGCGATGCGCGCTACGCTGACGGGGCCGGGCAGGGTTATGCCGATCCGCGTTACCCCGATCCGAATTTCGACGCGCAAGGTTATGCGCCATCCTACCCGCCCGCACCGGATGGTTATCCGGCATTCGGCAGCGATCAGCGCTATCAGGCCTTCGCCGATCAGGGTGGCGGGCTGCCCCAGGGCCAGCCCTATGCGAACGCCCAGTTCGGTGCGCCGCCGCCGCCCGCTGCCATGGCGGAGGCCGTCAGAGGTCATATGCGGGCGAAACGTCACGGCGGCATGGTCACCGTGCTTGCCGTCCTGGCGCTGGCGGTGGTCGGAACCGCGGCCGCCTTTGGCTATCGCGCGGTCTTCAGCGGCGCGGGCAGTGTGGTTCCGCCGCCGGTGATCAAGGCCGATGTCCGGCCCTCGAAAGTGGTTCCGGCGACCGATCCGAACAACAAGCCGATCCAGGACCGGATCGGGGTGAAGACCGAGAAGATCGTCCCGCGTCAGGAAGAGCCGGTGCAGCAGGCTGCGCCCGGACAGCCCCGTGTCATCAGCCCATGGCTGGGCGGCCAGAATCCGCAGGCTTTCCCGCCGGCGAGTGCGAATGTGGCGCCGACCGGCAGCGCTGCGCCCTCCGGGGCTGAGCCGAAACGGATTCGCACGGTACCGATCAAGCCACAGCAGGGCACCGAAGCGCCCGCGCAGCGCAACACCCGTAGCGCCAGCCCGGCGGCACCGCCAGATGCGGCGGACCAGGCGCACGCGCCGATGGCGCTCGCCCCCACCGGTTCGGTGTCGCCGCAGCGCCCGGCGGCGCGCGAGGCACATGCGGCACTGACCCCGCGCGATACCGGAACCGGCGGCGGATCGCCATTCCCCACGCCCCTGCCGGGCAGTCCCGCCAGTGCGCCGGCGAGCGGTCCTTTCGCCGTACAGGTCACGTCCCAGCGCAGCGAGGCCGACGCGCAGGCCTCTTTCCGGTCGCTGCAGCAGCAATTCCCGTCTGTCCTGGGCAATCGGCAGCCTCTGATCAGGCGGGCTGATCTGGGCGAGCGCGGCACCTATTACCGGGCGCAGATTCCGTTCTCGAGCCAGAGCGCAGCGAACGAATTCTGCTCGAGCCTGAAGGCAGCCGGCGGCCAGTGCGTGGTCGCGCGAAACTAAATCTCCATTGGATAGCGGCCTCCTGCCGAGCGAAGTGCCGGGTGGTTGCTTGACCCCTGAGTCCCGTAGCGGTTAAGCCGCGCTATGACCGCGCGCGCATTCATTTCCGGCCTCGCCGGCACGGCGATCGGCGCCGATGAGATCGGGTTCTTCCGGGAGGCCCGCCCGTGGGGGCTGATCCTGTTCAAGCGCAACATTGACAGCCCGGCTCAAGTCAAAGCGCTGACGACCCATTTCCGCGACATCGTCGGCTGGGACGCTCCTGTGCTGGTGGATCAGGAGGGCGGCCGGGTGCAGCGGTTGGGACCGCCGCATTGGCCAATCTACCCGCCGGGTGCGGCCTATGCGGCGCTTTATCAACGCGACCGCGCCAGCGGCCTTGAGGCCGCACGCCTCGGCGGCCGGTTGATTGCCGAGGATCTCGTCGCGCTGGGCATCGATGTCGACTGTGTTCCGGTGGCCGATGTTCCGGTCGCTGGCGCCGATCGGGTGATTGGCGACCGGGCCTTCGGCGATACGCCGGAGCAGGTGTCAGCGCTTGCGGGCGCGCAGGCCGAGGGGCTGATGGCCGGGGGCGTGTTGCCGGTGTTGAAACACCTGCCGGGTCATGGGCGCGCAACCGCTGACAGCCATCTCGATCTGCCGGTGGTGGACACCGATCGCGCCACGCTGAAGGCGACCGACTTTGCGGCTTTCCGGCCGCTGTCAAGGCTCCCTCTTGGTATGACCGCACATGTTGTGTTCAGCGCCATCGACGCGGCCCAACCGGCGACCACATCGGCGATAATGATCAGCGATGTGATTCGCAGATGGATCGGGTTTGAAGGACTGCTGATGAGCGACGATGTGTCGATGGGTGCCTTGTCCGGCGGCTTGGCCGAACGCAGCCATGCTGCGCTCGCGGCGGGCTGCGACCTGGTGCTTCACTGCAACGGCAATCTCGAGGAGATGCGGCAGGTGGCTGGCGCCTCTCCCTGGCTTGAAGGCGAAGCCGCTGCGCGTGCGGATCGCGCGCTAGCGCTGCGACGCAATCGTATCGACATCGATGTCGCCGCGGCACGGGCGCGCTTTGCTGAACTCATGACCCAGCCTGCGGCGGGAGCAATTGCCTGATGACCGCCGAGATCATTCCCTTCAATCCCGATCTGGCCGAACGCGCTCCCGACGAGCCCGCGCTGGTTGTCGATGTCGAGGGCTTCGAAGGCCCGCTCGATCTTCTGCTCACGCTGGCACGGCAGCAGAAGGTCGATCTCGCGAAGATTTCGATACTTGCGCTGGCCGACCAGTATCTCACCTTCATCGAACAGGCGCGCAAGCTGCGCCTCGAACTCGCCGCCGATTATCTGGTGATGGCGGCATGGCTCGCCTATCTGAAATCGCGCCTGCTGCTGCCGGATGAGAAGCAGACCGAAGGCCAGAGCGCCGAGGACATGGCGACCGCGCTCGCGTTTCGGCTGAAGCGGCTCGAGGCGTTCCGGGTGGTGGCGCAGAAGCTGATGGACCTGCCACAGCTGGAGCGCGATACCTTCAGCCGCGGTGCGCCCGAGCCGATCAAGAACATCAAGCATCCGCAATGGACCGCGAGCCTCTATGATTTGCTGTCGGCTTACTCGGTGCAGCGTCAGAAGACAGCGCTGAACCAGGTCCGGTTCAAGAAGCGCCAGGTCTGGACTTTGGCTGAGGCACGGCAGCAGATCGAGCGCCTGATCGGCACGACTGACGACTGGAACAGGCTCGACCAGTTCCTTATTTCCTATTTGGTCGAACCGTCCATGGTCGCGACGGTCACGGCATCGAGTTTTGCGTCCGCGCTCGAACTGGTGCGCGAAGGCGCAATCGAGTTGCAGCAGCACGCAGCCTTTGCGCCGCTCTATATCCGCAAGAGCAAAAGCAAGGGTAAGGCTCCGGAGACATCCGGCGCGGCGGCGCATTAGCGTCGCGCCGGAAGCTGAGGGTTACGGTCCCGGCAATGGCCGGACAAGGCAGACAGGCTTTTCTATCGAACGGTTCTCCGGTCGGAGAGGGGAGTGACAGAAGGATGCAAGGCTTGGCCCGCAAACTGATGGACGACGAGGAGGGGGCTCCCGAGGCGATCCGCCAGCCGCAAGTACGGCCGGACGAATTGCGCATTCTCGAAGCGCTGCTGTTCGCCTCCAAGGAGCCGCTCGACGAGAAGACGCTGGCGGAGCGCATGCCTGAAGGAGTTGACCTCGCGCAGACGCTGGCGATGCTGAAGGACGAATACGCGCCGCGCGGCGTCAATCTGGTGAAGGTCAACGGCAAATGGACGTTCCGGACTGCCAATGACCTGGCCTGGCTGCTCACCCGCGAAGCGATCCAGCCGCGCAAGCTGTCGCGTGCGGCGATTGAGACGCTGGCGGTCATCGCCTATCACCAGCCGGTCACGCGCGCCGAGGTGGAGGACATCCGCGGCGTCACCATGTCGAAGGGCACCATCGACGTGCTGCTCGAAACCGGTTGGATCCGGCCGCGCGGGCGCCGCAAGGTGCCGGGCCGTCCGATCACCTATGGGACTACGGAAGCCTTCATTTCGCATTTCGGTCTTGAGCAGTTGGGCGATTTGCCTGGCCTCGACGAGCTGAAAGGCTCCGGCATGCTCGAGGGGCATCTGCCGCCGAATTTCTCGGTGCCGATCCCGAACGACGACCCGGCTTTGCGTGAGGACGAAGACCCGCTGGAGCCGGGCGATCTTGACCTCGGGCTCGCGCCGCGTGCTGAATCGGAGGAGACACAGGAGCAGCCGGCAGAGCCGCCGGCTGACGTCACCGCCGAAAAGCCTGAGGGCCGGCCAGAGGAGTAGATGGCGGCACCCGCCAGTGAGCGTATAGACGCCGGCAGCACGCCAGCCTCGATCGCGGCAAAGCTGTCCTTCGATCATGTGACGCATCGCTACGGCGATGTCGTCGCCGTGCGCGACGTCTCGCTGGACGTCGAGCCGGGCGAGACCCTGTGCCTGCTCGGGCGCTCCGGCTGCGGCAAGACCACGCTGCTGCGTTTGGCTGCGGGCGTCGAGGATCCGGCGCAGGGCCGCGTTCTGATCAACGATCTTGCGGTCTCGGAAGGTCCGAGCTACCTGCCGCCGGAACGCCGCGGCGTCGGCCTGATGTTCCAGGACTTTGCGCTGTTCCCGCATCTGACCAATCTCGCCAACGTCATGTTCGGCCTGAAATCGCTGAAGCGGTCCGAGGCCGAGCGCGAAGCGATGCGTGCTCTCGATCGCGTCGGGCTTGCGAAATATGCCGCGGCCTATCCGCTCATGCTGTCGGGCGGCGAACAACAGCGCGTCGCGCTGGCGCGGGCGGTGGCGCCGCGGCCGAGCGTGCTCTTGATGGACGAGCCGTTTTCCGGCCTCGACCGCAGACTCCGCGACGAAGTGCGCGACGACACCATGAATGTGCTGCGTGAAGCCCGCGTCACCTGCATCGTCGTCACTCACGATCCGGAAGAGGCGTTGCGGATGGGCGACCGGATCGCGCTGATGAACCGGGGATCGGTCATCCAGAGCGGAACGCCGGAACAGCTTTACACGCAGCCGCGGGACCTGTTCGTCGCGCGCTTCTTCTGCGAACTGAACGAGATTGCCGGAATTGTGCGTGGCGGCATGGTCGAGACCCTGGTCGGTCGCTTTGCCGCACCGGGTCTGGCCGAGGGTTCGGCTGCGACCGTGGCGATCCGGCCGCAGGCCCTGCGGCTGCGGTCGGGCGGCGCCGGCACCCGGGCGCGCATCCAGCATCGCCAGTTTCTGGGCCATGTCGACCTGGTTGAAGTGGCGGTCGAGGGACTTGATTTTCCGCTCAAGGGCCGGCTTTTGCGCGACGCCATCCCGCCGATTAACGATGATCTGCGCCTGGAATGCGATCCAGCCGAAGTCCTTGTTTTTGCCGCCTCCCAAGCCTAGTTTCCGGACATGTCCCGGCGCGTCCCGCTTGATCGCGGAACAAGGCGCGCCTTCCGGCGGTCACGCGGAGGTTTCGCGCTATGGGTTCACTGAGCATCTGGCACTGGATCGTCGTCCTGGTTGTGGTGCTGCTCCTGTTCGGGCGCGGCAAGATTTCCGAATTGATGGGCGACATGGCGCAGGGCATCAAGGCCTTCAAGAAGGGCATGTCGGAAGACGACACGGTCGCCAAGACCGAGGACAAGCCCGGCGAGCCGATGAAGACCATCAATGCCGGCACCGACATGAAGCAGCAGGCGGAAACCCAGAAGAAATTCGAGGGTACGGTTTAAGGCAGGACGGCACCGTCGACGCTCGCGGTGTGAAGGGGCGCCATCCGGAAGGATCGGGCGCCCCTTGGAGTTGAAGGTCCATGTTCGATTTCAGCTGGGGCGAGCTTGTCATCATCGGCATGATTGCGCTGATCGCTATTGGGCCGAAGGAACTGCCCGGCGTGCTGCGCGGGCTCGGCCATTGGATGGGCAAGGTCCGGCGCATGGCATCCGAATTCCAGGACCAGTTCCGGGAAGCGATGCGCGAGGCCGAAGTCGCCGACCTGAAGAAGCAATTCGACGAAGCCAGCGCCAAGGCGACCTCGGCTTTCACCAATCCGCTTGAGACGGCTCACAAGGAGGTTGAGGCGGCGCTCGGAAGCGAGCCGAAAGCCTCCGACCGCACCGCCGAACAGCCGGCGGTCTCGACCGCCGATCCCGGCGCCATCGAGCCCTCGGCCGGCGTGCAGTCGCCCGAGCCGGATCGTCCGGCGATCCCGGAGCCAGCCACGGCCGATGCGCCGGTCACCAGCGCTCCCGTTACCAGCGCGCCTTTGAACATCACGCCGGACAGCGCCAAGCCGGGCGGTGCCGCATGAGCGACCGCAAGCCGGAGGACGAGGACGAGATCGAGCAGAGCAAGGCTCCGCTGCTCGACCATCTGATCGAATTGCGCTCGCGCCTGATCAAGGCGGTGATCGCCTTTGCCATCGCGTTCGTCTTCTGCTTCGCCTTCGCCAAGCAGATCTACAATGTTCTGGTGTGGCCGTTCGTCTGGGTCGCCGGCGTCGAGAACTCCAAATTCATCTACACCGCGCTGCTGGAATACTTCCTCACCCAGCTCAAGATCGCGATGTTCGGCGCGGCCTTCATCGCCTTCCCGGTGATCGCCGGGCAGATCTACATGTTCGTCGCGCCCGGCCTCTATCGCAACGAACGCCAGGCCTTTGTGCCCTATCTGATTGCGACCCCAATCTTCTTCTTCCTGGGCTCGCTCGTGGTCTATTTCATCGTCATGCCGCTGCTGGTGCGTTTCTCGCTCGGCATGCAGCAAAGCGGACCTGGCGAGGCCGAGATCGCGCTGCTGCCCAAGGTCGGCGAATATCTGTCGCTGATGATGTCGCTGGTCTTTGCCTTCGGCGCCGCCTTCCAGCTGCCGGTGATCCTGACATTGCTGGCGCGTATCGGCGTCATCACCTCGCAGCAATTGCGCGAGAAGCGCCGCTATTTCATCGTCGGCGCCTTCGTGCTGGCGGCGATCCTGACGCCGCCCGACGTGATCTCCCAGTTGTCTCTCGCCTTGCCGCTGATGGCGCTTTACGAGGCCTCGATCTGGTCGGCGCGCATGGTCGAGAAAAAGGCGCAGCAGCCGGCTGCCGCCGCCGAGGCGACGCCGGCGGAAGGCACGGGCGGGTAGGGAACAGTCTCCCCTGTCCGGCGCGCGGTTGTTGATCCGTCACCCTGAGG
>JAEZBA010000010.1 GCA_023430245.1 Pseudomonadota bacterium | reverse complement strand
GCCATGCGCTGCTGGTCGGGGTTCCGGGCCTGGCCAAGACCAAGCTGGTCGAGACGCTCGGCATCGTGCTCGGCCTCGACACGCGCCGGGTCCAGTTCACGCCCGACCTGATGCCGTCCGACATCCTGGGCTCGGAAATTTTGGAGGAAGGCTCCGACGGCAAGCGCAGTTTTCGTTTCCTGCCCGGGCCTATCTTTGCGCAATTGCTGATGGCCGACGAAATCAACCGCGCCAGCCCGCGCACCCAATCCGCGCTGCTGCAGGCGATGCAGGAATTGCATGTCACCGTCGCGGGCCAACGCCACGACGTGCCGAAGCCGTTCCATGTGCTCGCGACCCAGAATCCGCTCGAGCAGGAAGGCACCTATCCGCTGCCGGAAGCACAGCTCGACCGGTTCCTGATGCAGATCGATGTCGACTATCCGGATCGCGACGCCGAACGGCGCATGCTGTTCGACACCACCGGTGCCGACGAAGCAAAGCCGAAAGCGGCCATGAGCGCCGAAGACCTGATCGCTGCGCAACGCCTCGTGCGGCGCCTGCCGGTCGGCGAGTCGGTGGTCGAAGCCATCCTCGCACTGGTACGTTCGGCACGTCCCGAGAAGGACGATCAGGATGACACCCGGAAGCTGATCGCCTGGGGCCCGGGCCCCCGCGCCAGTCAGGCACTGATGCTCGCGGTGCGTGCCCGCGCCTTGCTCGACGGACGGCTTGCGCCCTCGATCGACGATGTGGTTGCGCTTGCAATTCCGGTGCTGAAGCATCGTATGGCTCTGACCTTCCAGGCGCGCGCCGAAGGAGAGACCGTCGACGCCGTGATCGGCCGGTTGCAGTCGCGACTCGGCTGACAATGGCAAGCGAGCCGAACGTCCTCAAGCCTGAAGCTGACGCTGTCCGCCATGCCAGCGGCCAATCGCGGACGCTTGCGGCCAGTCTGCCGCGTCTGATGCTTGAGTCGCGCCGGATCGCGGCGACCGTCATCCACGGATTGCACGGACGGCGCCGCTCCGGCTCCGGCGAAAACTTCTGGCAATACCGGCGCTTCATGTCGGGCGAGCCCGCGCGCCGCGTCGACTGGCGGCGTTCGGCGCGTGACGACAATCTCTATGTGCGTGAGCAGGAATGGGAGGCCGCGCATACGGTCTGGATCTGGCCGGACCGCTCACCGTCGATGACCTTCGCATCCTCGCTGGCAGTCGAAAACAAGCTTGAACGAACGCTGGTGATCGCGTTCGCGCTGGCGGAAATCCTGGTGGAAGGCGGCGAACGCGTCGGCGTGCCGGGGCTGATGCGGCCGACGGCGAGTCGCAACGTCATCGACAAATTCGCGACGGCGATTCTTCACGACACGGCCGAACGGTCCAGCCTGCCGCCCGGCTTTGCACCGGCGCCGTTGTCGGAAGTGGTACTGCTGTCCGACTTCTGGAGCCCGATCTCCGATTTCAGTGGCGCGCTTGCGCAATTGTCCGGCGCGCATGCGCGCATCCACGTCATACAGGTCGTCGATCCGGCGGAAGAGACCTTCCCCTATTCGGGACGCGTCGAATTTCTGGAGCCTGAAGGCTCCGGCAGCGTCACTGTCGGCCGCGCCGAAACCTGGCGCAACGATTACCTGGAGAAACTCGCTGCGCATCGCGCCGCCATGCGCGAGGAGGCGCAGCGGGTGCAGGCAAGCTTCATCATCCATCGCACCGACCGCCCGGCCAGCGAACTGGTGCTCGCTTTGCATGCCCGCATGGGCGAAGGCGGTGACATGCCGGTGGTCGCGGCTTCGCGCGCGGCGCAAGTGGAGGCCGGCGCATGATCGGCGGATTGCCGCTCGGTTTCGCCCAGCCGCTGGTGCTGCTTGGCCTTCTCAGCCTCCCGGCGCTTTGGTGGCTGCTGCGGATGATCCCACCGCGCCCGCGCCAGATCGAGTTTCCGCCGGCCCGGCTCTTGTTCGACATCGCACCGAAGGAAGAGACACCGGCACGCACGCCATGGTGGCTGACTCTGCTCCGGCTTTCGCTCGCCGCGCTGCTGATCATTGCGGCGGCCGGACCGATGTGGAATCCGCCGGCGGCAACTTCGGGCGGATCGGGGCCGCTCGTATTCCTGATCGATGACGGCTGGGCTGCAGCTTCGACCTGGGATACCCGCATTCGCACCGGCGACGATCTGCTGGCGCGCGCGGAAGCGGACGGCCGCGCGGTGGCGCTCATTCCGCTGTCGGAGACAGGCCGCGCCGCAACGCTGCAGACCGCGGCGGCCGCACGCGTGCAGCTCCGGACCATGACGCCGAAGCCGCATGCGGTCGAACGGGCCGACGCGCTGCCCGCGTTGGCCCGCTTCCTGGGCGGCAATCCGAATGCCGAACTGGTGTGGCTGTCGGACGGCACACAGTTGGGACGTGCGGGCGAATTCGTCACTGGCCTTGCCGGCATACTGGACGGGCGCACGCTCACCGTGATCGAGGGTGGAGTGTCAGAGGCGCTCGCCCTGAGCGCGGCCGATAACAATGCCGGTGCGTTGACGGTGAAGGTGCTGCGCGCCGCACCCGGCGGGGAACGTTCCGGCACCGTGCGCGCCTACGATCTCAAGGGATTGCTGCTTGGCGAGGCGCCGTTCGCGCTGAAAGCCAGCGAGC